>JBEKKG010000451.1:0-8192 GCA_050010835.1 Planctomycetota bacterium | reverse complement strand
GTTCGAGATACTTGCGTGCGACGACCGTGCTCTCCGCTTCGAACTTGTACTCGGGATGCCTGCGCGCGATGGCCAGGTTGTCGGTGAGATAGTAATCCTCCAGCTCGGCGTAGGAGACGAAGGTGCGGCCTTTGTCCGTGAAACGCTTGTCCCAGCAGCGGCGCCACGTCGGGTCGAAGTGGTTGTTGGTCAGGATGTGGATGACGGGCTTGTTCTTCATTGCCTTTTCTCCGCCTCGAACGTCTGCCAGATGATCTCGCGCTGCGCAGCCAGGCGGCGCAACGTCTCCTTCCAGGCGTCTTCTTTGCAGCCAACGATGTACGCGAGAGGCTCAACGCCCGAGTAGCGCTGTCCCGGCTGCAGGGTGAGGTTCAGCTTGCGCCGGGCATCGGGGTGTTCCCCGCCGCCCGGATCTTTCCAGAAGTTGACGGCGATTTCGCGGCTGCCCGGCATGATGCCGAAGCACATTTTCGTGCCTGGGTTGAACCAATAATCCCCGCGCGCTTCGTCGTCTTTATCCGAGCCGGCGATGTTGGACGGCAGGTAGTGGTAGTACTCGGCCAATTCCCACGGCGTACTGTCGGTGTTCTCGATCCAGATGAGCTGGCTGCTGAACCATTCGCGGCCCAGCTCGATGATGAAGCGGTACTTGGTGCGGAATTGCTTGTCGCGGGATTGAGCGGCTGCGGGCTTGCCGGCGGTGTCCACTTGAGTCTTGGTTTCACCGCCGCCGCCGGTGCCGCGCGCGAAAGTTATGTCCAGCACCAGCCGCACCAAGCCCTGGAACGCCTCGACCTTCTCAATCCGGTCCGGTCCGACCCACAGGTTCTGCCCCGTGGCCTGGTGGACTAGCGGAGTAAAGCGGCCCAATTCCAGTCCGCGTAGCGAGATGTGGTCAAACGCGTTGCCGCTCTTGGGATTGTCCTTCACCAGCTTGAGGACGCCGTTGTCCACTTCAAAACCAGTGGGCGTCTCGCTGTAGGCGACGCCTTGCTTGCCATCATCCTCCGGGACTCCGCCATAGACGAAGAACGTGCTGAACTGTCTGGCGCCGAGGTTCGAGACCTGGAACGCCAGTTCCGCACCTTCCGTCAGGCGGTCAAGCTGGTACAAGCCTGGCCGCTTGCCCGTCTCTGCGTCCAGCACTGCCAGAGCAAGCGGGTCAGGCAGTGGTTGCTCGCGGAAGAGAGCGGCGACTTTCATGGCCACAACGGCGCGTTCCACGGGCCTGTCCGTGGGGTTGGCGGCGAAGAGGGGGATGCGGAGTTTCGCGTTCCCTGCGGCTTCCGCCCACGGCGCGCCGGGAGCATAAAGCGACTGCGTGGCGGAGTTGTCAGCCGGGTTGCGTTCGAGCAGTGGATTCGCCGGCTCAACCTTGCAGGCGAGAAAATGCCCGCCGGCTTTGAGGACGGCCTCAGCGGGCGCGAGCAGTTCGCGCGACGAGCGGGCCGCAAGTTCCAGGTCCTGCGTCTGCGGCTGGCCGTCCACCCACAGCGTCACTTTAGCTTGCGCCGGAACAGAACCGGAGTTGCCTATGAGGAAGCCGACCCTGCCGGGCTTCGCGAACACATCGGTTACCTTCCCGTTGTGGATCTCGTCGGCCAGCGCGTGCAGTTTCGTGGCCGCCTGTGTGAGCAGTTCGTAAGGCTCGTCATTTTCGTTGACCAGGCCATAGTTGGAATCCTCCGGGAACGTGGCGGAGATGCCCAGCGCCGGCTCATCGGCCCACATGAAATAGTTCGAGCCGACCAGGTAAGGCGTGGTGAAGAGCAGCTTCTGAAAAACCGTATAGCAGAACGCCTTGTCCGCCTGCGTGGGCACGCGCTGTCCCGCCCCGTGCTTGCAGGGCAGGCCGGCATCGAGCGCCGGGAAGCTCCATTCGGTAATCATCAGCGGGCGCTTGGATTGTTCATGCCACTGCTTCAGGTCCTCCTCAAAGTTGTCGGCCATTACGCCGCGCTCCAGGTCCACGTTGCGGTAGCAGTTGATGCTGAAGATGTCGCAGTACTTGCCGGCGACGTCAACGATCTCCGGCGCGGAGCCCGCGAAGCGGCAGCCCAGGACCATGTGGTTGGGATCGTGCTTGCGGATGGCCGCGCTGGCGACGGAGAAGTACTTCTCGGCCACCAAGCGCGTGAACTCGGAAACGTCGGCCCGCGCGGCGGCGGTCTTAACGGCGGGAGGCGCCGTCATGGCGAGCAGTTCGTCGAACGAGGCGATCTTCGTGTCCCAGGCCTGGTTGAATTCCGCCGGCGTGGCGTGGCGCGCTTTGAGCAGCTCGACGAGAGCGCGCTTGGCGCTGTGGTCCGCCGGTTTCTTGAAACTGTCCACGAACGGCCCGCCGCCGGTCCAGGCGTGCCATTCCAGTTCGTTGTCTATGAAATAGCCGAGCACCCACGGATCGTCCTTGTGCGGCGCGCACAGGCGCTGCGCCTGCTTGTCGCAGAACAGCGGCCACTTGGGGCTGAAGACATTGGGGAAGCCGGTCCAGGTTGTTTTCGGCGTGATGCAATCGTGCGCGGTGAAGTTGGTGCCCAGGCTGAGGAACTCGGGGTGCGCCAGGCCCCGCCGCTCCAGGGATCCCGAAGGGTTGACGCCGAGCGCGTTGAAACCCCAGGCTTTGAGACGGCCAAGGGTGCTGCCGGCCCACTGGGCTTCCGTGACGTACTTCTTTTCACAATTGCGATGATAGGGCGCGTAACCTAGCTTCTCGCACCAATGGGCGTTGTAGTTGGCGTGATCGGTGCCGATGATGAAGAAGGCGTTGCCCAGCGGGTCTATCGTCCACCATGTGCCCTCGAGCTGTTCGACACGGAAGAAACCGGTCGCCTTGCTCTTGCGGCTCGCCTTGCCGAGCGGTCCGGGTTCGTACGGCGGCCACTTGGGGGCGCCCTCAAGGGCGGCTTTCTGCTCTGCCACAGGCTGGCTGACTTTTGTCGAAAACGCGGTGAAGCCGGCGCCGAATCCGCCGCTCGTCAGCCCCGGCCGCCCGCAGGTCACGGCTGGACCCTGGCCCAAGGCGTAGCTGATCCTGGCGCGCACGGTGCCATCGAGTTCCTGGACCTGGCCGCTGACAGTCTCGGGCGTCAGTTCGAGTGTCAGCCGGTAAGAGTGGTTGTATTCCCAGTTGAAGCCCTGCCCAAGGCCCTCTTTCTCGGCCAGCTTGGTCGCCGCCTGGGTCTGCGCCAGCCACGTGTTGCCCAGCATCTCGGTGAGCTCGACGAAGTGCTTCTTGCCCTGGTCAGCCGGCGCTTCACACAGCGCCAGGTGCCAGAAGTTCTGCGAGTCTTTGGTGACGCACAAGCCCGCGACTTTCCAACCAGGGCCAAGTGCAGCGCTTAGTTTCAGATCAGCCTGAATCAGCACCCGCCCGCCGAGCGGCGCGGCGGCGAGCAGCGTCTGATCTTTGCCGGGGTCGTCGCAAACAAGCGCACCCGCCCGGACCTCCCAACTGATGCCGCCGGCATTCCAGGCCGGCGAGCCGTCGCTGCCGGCCGGGTGCTGGCTGAAGTCGTCCGAGAAGGTGAACTCCTCGGCGCCGTACGCCGAAACTGTGGCGATTGCCAAAGCGGCCGGCAGCCAGTTCTGTGTGCGGAGCCATCTGGGGCGGAACATGTGTATCTCCTTATCCAGGATGGGATGAGAATAGCACGTGGCGTGTCTTGGTCCAGACACATCTCTTCATGCTCGCGAACGAGCTTGGCCTTCGCGGCCCTCTCGACCCCAATCCTCTGCGGCTCTTCAGCCCGTTCGGCGGATCAGCGGCCGCCTTTTCCAGGCCAGGAAAAGGGCATATTCCGCTTGCCAGCACTCAAAGGCAGTTGTCCATCACGCCCACAAAGCCTTGTTCGGCAACAATCGGTGAGCCACACCCTCTTCCTTACGGCCGCGGCTCGGAACCCAATCCTGCCAGCATGTCTCCGAGTTGCGCCTGGCTGCGGCAAACCTGCCGGAAGACCGGAAGCAGTCGCTCATAAGTCCGGACGTTCTCGGGTCTCGGGGACGAAACGTCTTCGATTTTGTGTAGCGCATCCATGCGGGAGAAGTCCTTCCACAACCCCGCCCCCACGGCTGCGACCGCGGCGGCGCCCAGCGAGCCGGCCTCCTGGCCGACGTTGGTTTTCAGGACCCTGATGTTCCACGCATCGGCGAAAATTTGCCGCCAGAGCCTGCTCTTGCTGCTGCCGCCGACGACCACTATTTCGTCCCGCACCGGGCAGAGCTGGCGCAAAATGTCCAGCACCAGGCGCAAGTTCAAGGCGATGCCATCCATCGCGGCACGGACCACGTCCGCCTGAGTATGCCTGAGGTCCAGGCCGATGAACGCGCCGCGAATGTGCGGGCTGTCGTCCAGCGAGGAGCCCCCTGCCAGGCTGGGGTTGAACAGCAGCTTGTTCGCTCCGGCCGGGGACCGCGCCGCCTCTGCGGCCAGCACTTCATAGGGGTCTCGGCCTGCCAGCCGGGCAGACACGGCCAGATTTGCGCACAACTGGTCGCGCACCCATTTGAACGACGTGCCCGAGGAGAAGATCGCCACTGCGGAGGTGAACATGCCGGGGATTACGTGGGTGAACACATAGGGCTTGGCCCGATCATCCAGCAGGGGCTGGCTGGAGCTGACGGCCATCCAAGCCGACGAGCCCAGCGACGCGTACACCCGGCCCTCGGCAATGTTGCGTGCGCCCAGCGCCATGCAGGAATTGTCCACCCCGCCGCACGCCACTTTCACCGAATGCGGGAGGCCCAGTTCGGAAGCGGCTTGCGGCGTAAGGGTCCCCAGGAGGTGCGTTGCGGGCACGATGTCCGGGAACAACTCGCGGTCGAGGCCGCTCGCCGCCAGCAGTTCGCTGGAGTACTCCCAGCGCAGCAGATCGTAGACGCCGCTGCCGGAGGCGTAGGAGTAGTCGGTCTTGATCTGGCCGGTGAGCTTGTAGTTGATGAAATCCTTGGTGCCGAGCACCTTGCGGATGCGTTTGAAGAGCGCGGGTTCCTCGTCGCGATACCAGAGGACCTTGAAGACGGTGTAGTGGGCCGCAGGGAAGCCATTGCCGGTGAGGCGATACCAGCGCGTGGGAGCAACCTTCTCGAAGAAGCGCGGCACCTGCGCCTGGGCCCGTGTGTCGGACCAGATCGGCGTGCTCTCGCGCAGGAGGCTGCCGTCGGCGGCCAAGGGCACGCAACCCAGACTGTGGCCCGAGAGCGCCAGACACTCGATCTCCGCGGGGTCGGACTTGCCGCAGGCGAGCAGCTTGTGGGTGCTCTCGACCACGGCGCGCCACCAGTCCAGCGGCCGTTGTTCATGCCAGGAGGCCTGCGGATAGCTGGTCTCGTAGGGCACGAACACGGCGGCCAGGCAGTTGCCGTCGCTATCGTAAAGCGAAGCTTTGTTGCCGCCTGTGCCTAGATCGTAAGCGATTATCGTCCTGGCCACGGCGGCTCAAAGCTCCAGTTCGCCGCCGGGCAGCGCGGCGCACTCCTCCAGGATTTTCGCGCCGGATTTGTGGCTGATGCCGAAGCGCGTAGCGCCGCAGCGGTACAGCTCCAGCAGCGTCTTCAGGTCGCGGACGCCGCCCGCGGCCTTGATGCCCGCGGCCTTGCCGACGGCGGCCTTGATCAGTGAGACGTTGTGAGGCGTCGCGCCCGTCGCGGTCCAACCGGTCGCAGTCTTGACGAACGCGGCGCCTGCGCGGACGCACAGTTCGCTGCCCCTCTTGATCTGCTCGTCATTGAGATAATGGACCTCGAGGATCACCTTGACCGGCACCCCCCGGGCGGCGGCGACTACGGCCCGGATGTCCTTTTCGACGCAGTCGTAGCGCTGGGAACGCAACAGGCCCACGTTTATCACCATATCCAGCTCCACGGCCCCCTCGGCCAGCAACATCCGTGCCTCAGCCACCTTCGTGGCCGTGGCGTGGGCGCCGGAGGGGAAACCGACCACGCCGCCCAGGCCGACGTCCCTGCTGCCGGCCAGGAGCTCCCTGCACAGCGTGGCATAACAGGGCATGGGGAAAACGCATAGGCAATGGCACTTCCTGGCCTGCGCGACCATTTCGCGGATTTCAGCTTCATCCACGTCGGTCCGCACCGCGCTGAAATCCATCATGCGTGCCAGCTTGTGAACATTCAGTTTCATGCGCCAGTCTGCCTTTCTTACCACTTACTAAACAAGCAAATGTACCGCGGGCGTCCCGCCCGCCCGTGGCAGGCCGGCAGGGCGCGAGGACGAAGGCGGGCGGGACGCCCGCGGTACGCTCTGGGCCACGCATTTACTGACATGCACCCGATGAACACAGATAGTAAAGAATGTGAATCATCTGTGTTCATCGGTGTTCATCTGTGGTTTCATAAAGCTGTTCCTCCGTGTCCTCTGTGTCCTCTGTGTTGAGAGTTCCGTGTTAGTCCTTGAGGCCAAAAGCCGCCTTGAAAACGTTGGCGATCTCGGGATGGACAGCCGGGTTGATGCCGTCCTGGTCGTACTTGATCCCCAGGTTGTCGAGGTCGTGCTTCATCTGCACGGTTTCCTGAACGGGACTGACGCGCGGCGGCACCGCCCGTGACAAGGGCACGAGCCAGGCGTTGAGCGTGTGGCCGCCGTCCACCATCAGGTCATGGCCCGTGACGTAGTTGGATGCGGCCGAGGCCAGGAAGATCACCGCGCCGTAAAGGTCTTCGGGGCGTTCGACGTGCCCCAGGGGCGTCAGTTCCCGGATGCGCCGGCGGACCGGCAGCGGCGTTGAGGAGTGCATCGGTGTCAGCACGTAGCTGGGGCTGAGGCAGTTGACGTTGATGTTGAAGCGCCCCCATTCCGCCGCCAGGGTTTTTGTCATGTGTACGACGCCGGCCTTGGAGGCGTCATAGGAGGCGTTGCAGTTGGCGATGCTGGCCGACATGGAGGCGATGTTGACGATCTTGCCCTCGACGGGTTGCTGGCGGATCATCTGCTGAGCTTCAGCTTGAGCGCAGAGGAATGTGCCGGTGAGGTTTATGGCAATCACTTTGTCCCACTCGGTCTGCGCTATCTCTTCATCGGCGCCGAGGATGGCAATGCCTGCGTTGTTGACCGCGATGTCGAGCCGGCCGAACTTCGCGGCGACGGCGCGGACCATCTCTTGCACCTGGTCCTTTTTGGTCACGTCACATTTGACGAACAGACTGTCACGGCCCAGGCCCTGGATTTCGTTGGCGGTGGCCTCGCCGCTCTTCTTATCAATATCCACGATGGCCACATCTGCGCCGGCCTTGGCCAGAGCCACCGCGCACGCGCGCCCAATCCCGACTGCGGCGCCGGTCACCAAGGCTTTCTTCCCCGTGAGGTCGAACAGTGACAGGTCTGGCATTGCAAACTCCTTTCTTACTGTCTGCTCAACGCAGAGTTGGGCATGGCGCCTGGGGGCCAAGGCATCGCTCCCCGAAAAGACCGGCCGCGGCTTGCGCCCGGACGGTTGTCCCATCTCTAAAAACTCCTGTCAAGACAGAACTCTGGCAATTGCCCTTTTTTCGATAAATGGATAAATGGGGGCAGCGCCCAATTTTGTCCGGTGAGCCGGACTGGCCCGAGCGCCTCCCTGGCGCCGGTAGCTGTTCGACGTTTATACTTCGTCAGCTTGGGGACAACAAGAAAAGCCCTGTGGGTGACTGGGAGTTCCGGTTCGGCCCGCAGAACCTGGATGGTCCGACCGCAGAGGGAAGACCCGCCCGTTTTTTGGCCACGCTGAAAACCAAGGGGCAGGTATCATACAAGGCGGTCAGTAAATGCACGAGGCAGAGCGTACCGCGGGCGTCCCGCCCGCCTTTGCCCTCGGATTCTGCCAGCCTGCCACGAGCGGGCGGGACGCCCGCGGTACATTTACTGACATGCACCCGTTAGACGGAACCGGGAAGAAGTTCGAGTGGCCGAAACGCTGATAAAAGGAGAGCACATGACGTTCCCTGCAATCTCAGTCCTGATAGGTTCAAACACCATGACCTTTCGCTCCATCCTTGTCCTTACGCTGCTGTTCACCGCGTTGTGTGCCTGGCGGTCCTTGGCGATTGGCGCAGAGCCTGCGGCTGCGGATGCCAAGGCAGTTTTGGAGATTGATTTCCAGGCGCCCACCACGCCGGTCAGTCCCATCCTGCACGGCTTGATGACGGAGGAAATCAACTACTCCTACGACGGCGGGCTGTATGCCGAGTTGATCCGCAATCGC
>JBEKKG010000450.1:0-6338 GCA_050010835.1 Planctomycetota bacterium | reverse complement strand
TGATCGTCACCTTGCCCGTTGCAAATAGCGCGTCCCGCTCCTTGATCCATTCGGGGTTTGGCAAGGCGGCCATGCGTTCCGATCCGAGCGCCGCCGCGATGTACTCAGTGCGTATTGGCTGGGTCATGCGGATCTCGATGCCCTCTTTGCCCAGGATTGTCCTGTAGTCCCACTTCGGGGGAATGGGCGTTGCTGGCGCTGGCGGGGGGATCATGCTGGCGACGTTCGCAGGCATCTTTGCGCTCTCGCGTTTCTTCTCGCCAACATCGGCTTCCTGGCTGGCCGCTGGTGCGCCGGTCGGTTCCCCGTGTACGATTGCCCTTGCCTGGTCGTAAGCTTCTGACGGATCGAGACTTGGCAGGCGGGCCGCAAAGCCCTGGTCCAGTACAGCCGCCTCGTGGACGTTCATCCAGTTCCGCGCCGTCCCTTCGCTGATGCCCAAGTGTTTGAGCAGGGGACCCCACTGCCCATGACGGGCACCATCGCGGAGGCGAACCAGACTCTTGCTTGCCGCCATCACCTGCTCGATGGTTCTGCGGGCCAGCAGCTTGATGCTGTCGCATCGCGCCCGCAGGTCGGCGAGAAGCTCGGCCTCGTCAGGCAAATCCGTAAATTTTACGGATTTGGTTTCGCCGTCCTCTGACGTGGCAGGCTTTGCGCAAGCGCTATCCTCTTCTGGCTGACCGCCTGGGGCAGCTTGCCCGGTTGATGCCACAGCCACAACGTCCATCCGCATATCCCCTTCGCCGCCTCGTCCCAAGGGCTTCACGTTCAAGAGCATTTTTCGCCGATTCGATTTTGTCCGCGACAGAAACGATGCCCAGGATGCGTCTTGCGGTTGCGCTCATGCCTTCTGGAGGACTGGCCCACCAGTCCTTGTTCTTGCAGTACCGCCGTATCTCGGCCTCGATGTCTTGGGCTTCCTTGAAGTCCGTCGTCTCGGTGGAATGACGCCGCTCTTTGCCGCCGATTCGAGGGTCATACCACGAGACATACCACGTCCCGCCGCCGCTTTTAACGTACAAACTCATTGCAGAATTGTACCCGAAAAACGGGCTTTGTCAAGCAAAATACGATACCCGAGTACGATACCCTAAAACTGATTAAATGCTTAACTGCAAGGGCTTTAACGGGTTACGCATTTATATCGTAGTTTTCAAGACTACCGCCATAGACCGCTCGGCCAACGCTCCGCATCCTTCTCCAGCGTCCCCAACCACATGATACCTTGCCCGCGCCGATTCTTCAAGCGCGCGCGCGTCCAGAAAGTTTCCTCCACGTTCCCGGTCCCCCCGATTCTTGATTTCCTAACGGCCCTTGCATCCCTTATGCAGAAGATATAGACCGCAGGCATAAAGAAGACTCTTGCGGAGGGGGCCGCATGGATGTGTTGATGTACCTGGTCTTGCTGGTCATCCTCGGGATCATATTTGTCCTGGGCATCGCCAGCGCCTTCCGATTGTTGGGAAAGCTGCTGGGCAGAATCTTCGAGGGACCGGCGCCCGCACGCGGGAAGCCGTCGAGCAGCCCGCTGGCCGTTCCGCCTAGAACCGAACAACATTCCAAAGGGCCGGAGCCCGCGGGCGTTTCGCGCGGGGAGCTGTTGCGGGTTCTTGAGCAGGAAGTGAACCAGGCTTTCCTTAGTGGGCGGCTCAGCGAAGACGCGCGGATCGAGCTGGGGCGCTACCTGGACCTGCAGAAGGGCTTGGCGACTGGGAACATTTCGCGCGCGGACGTGCTCCAGGCCCTTGAGCGTGAGGTAAACGTAGCTTTCTATGGAGGGCAGCTCAGAGCCGGGGTGCGGCTGGAGCTGGGGCGTTACCTTGACAAGGAGCGCGAGCAGCTTGGTCTGCGTACGCAGCCCGCGCCCTCCGAAACGCCGGCCGCGGCAAAGGCCGCCACGCCTCCAGTTGAAACCAAACCCATGCGCAGGCCCGAGGAGCTCCGCGCCTCGATCGCCAAACTGCACACTCACGCGCAGGAGCAGCCTGCGCCCGTTGTAGCGCAGGCTCCCAGCCTGCCCGTTGCGGCGCCGGCTGTCAGCCTGCGTGAGCCCCGCCCGCCGGATGCCGCAATGAAGGCTGCACCCCAAAAGACTATCTTCGAAAAGCTTGCCACGCCCGAGAACGTGCGCATCCTGCAAAGCCTGGCCATCTGCGTGATCTTCATCTCCGCGGTGGCCTTGGTGCGGACGAACATGTGGAGCCAGGCCTCAGGCTGGGCGCGGATGGGCCTGCTGCTGGCCGGCACGGCCGCCTGCCTCGGCCTGGGCTTTGTGCTGCGCCGCTGGACCCAGTTGCGCATCGCGGGACTCGGCTTTCTTATCCTGGGACAGCTTTCCCTGCTTCTCGACACCTACGCGGGGCTGATTACTCCCGGCGGCGCCAGCCTGTATCCGTATTCGCATTCATCGCTCTGGACAATCTGTTTCGTCACCTTCAGCGGCCTGGCCTTCTGGCAGGCAGGTGCGCTGCAAGAACCGCTCTTGGAAGCCTTCACCTTCTTCGGCGGGCTGGCGGCCTGGTGTTGTGCGGCGCTGTGGGCCGGTATTGACGAGTGGCTGCTGCCCGCGGCGTTCGTGCCGGCCGCGCTGCTCAGTGCCCAACTTGCGCGCTGGGTGCGCCCGGCGGTTGTAGCGCAGGCTTCCAGCCTGCCCGACGAAACAGGCAAGATGCCTGCGCTACAAGCCGAGGCCGGCGGCACCCCGGCGGTACGGGCAGTGCCACGGTGGAGCCTGCCTTGGTGGCTGGGAGCGGCGTGGCGCATGGGCAGTTGGCTGCTGGCGCTGGCCGTTCCAGCGGCAGCAATCGGCTCGGGGCTTCTCGCGGAGCACGGGGAGTTGAGTGGGCATTACTGGTGCCATGCGCTGGCCATGCTTGCTCTGGCGGCCTGCTTACTGGCCGATGCTTGGCGCAGAGGCACGGCGGCGAGCGTACACATCGCATCCTTCCTGCTCTTGTTTCCCGCGCCTCTGGCCGCCTACGCCTTCGACTGGCCTTGGCAGGAATGGCCAGTGGCCTTCGCCTTGCCAGGCATGCTTTTGGTATGCGCAGGGTTGCTGGACGAGTGCCTGGTCTTGAATACCAAAGCCACGTCCGGTTTTGGGGAATGGCTTGCCTGGTGGGGCCTGGGCAGCACACTGGTCGGCGTGGCCTGGGCGTTTTTTTCAGAGGCCCTGGCTCCGGTCCCGGCATTCTCCGCGTGGGCGGCGGGCGCCGGCTTGGCGGCGGCGCTGGCGTTCGCACTCTTGCGAGGGGCGGCGTGGGGACCGTGGCTGGCCGCTGTTTGCGCCGCGTTCCTGACAACGCTGTGCTGCGATGGGGCGGGGATTGGATCTGAGTGGTGGCCGGCGGCAGGGCTCACGCTGGCCTTGGCAACCCACGCGGCGTGGAAGTTTCTCGGCAGGCAAGATGCCTGCGCTACGAACGGCTGCATCGCTGCCGACATTCTGGGCTTGGCTTCCGCCGTCCACCTCTTCTGCCTCACGCCCATCCTCTCTTTGCCTGCCGAAACGATTGTCGCGTTGAGCCTGGCCGCCGGCTGGGCCGCGGCGGCGGGCTACACGCTGGCAACTTCCGCGTGGGAGCGCGAGCCGTGGCGGCGAGGGTTGGGCGTGGCACTGCTTTCGCCGGCGCTGGCCTATTGCCTTTACCATGCGGGCCTGCCATTTGAGAGTCCCGCGCCGTGGCTGGCGGTGCTCATCGTCGTGCTGTCCAGCCTGATTGAATGGCGTGAGAAGAACGCAGCGCTCTTTCACAGCGCCGTCTGCGGCGCGGTTCTTATTGCCGCGCACGGAGTCTGTCTGGCCTGCCTCCAGTGGCACGCGGCGGAACACCTCGCCGCCGCAGTGTCTTTCGGTTTGCTCGGGCTGGCTCTGGCGGTGCTGGCCATCCGGTTGCGGGTTTATTGGGCTGGCGGGCCTGAGGACGTCCTGGGAACCAAAGAAATCCTTACGGGCGGCGAAACGATTGCGCTCTTGCTCCTGGCGTTGAAGCGGGAGTGCTTCTTCTGCCATTTCTTCCCCAATTCGCCTTACCATCCTTACGTGGTCGAAGCGACCGCTGTCGTGATCCTTATTGTGGCGTTCCTGGCTGAATACGTGGCGGTGTTTTTCACAGGCCTGGCGAGCGAGGGTCCCGCATTCGCCAGCCTGGCCGGGCAACGGCCGTTCCACACCGCAGGTGGAATCGTGGCCTTGCTCATGACCGGCTGGGCTGTCTTGGAGACGTTCCCCGGCACGCAACTGTCCCAGCAGATGGGGGACGCCAGCGGTATTACCGCCTCCTGGTGCGCAGCCCTGGTCCCGCTCTTCATCGCCTTGCGCCACAACTTCGGGAAACGCCTTGCGGCCAAGGAAGGCTTCGCCATCCCGCGCTTGGCAATAGCCGCAGCGTGCATGGCCGGCGCAATCGCGCTCCTGGCCGCGTGCCGCGCCGTGGGAGCAGAGTTCTGGTTGAGCACCTGCCCGTCTGACGTGCGCGGCGCGTGTACGCTGTTCTTCTCCGCGGCGGTCCTCGTGTCGCTGCTCTGCGGACTGGGATTGAAGTGTGCTTTCGCGCCGGTGGTTGGGACCGCGGGCCTGCTCGGATTGGCAGGCTGCGCTTACGGGGCGTGGAAGCTGCCGCCTGAAAGCTTCGGCATCTGCTGCGCCTTGCTGGTCTGGCTGGCCTATGGCCTTGGCGAACATGCGCGCAAGAGCGGCGCGTGGGCACGGACGAGGATCGCTGCTGCGGCTTACGTCAGTGCTGCGGCAGTGGCCCTTTTTGGCGGGGTGTACCTGCTTGGCGGTCTGGTCGCGTGGAGCGGCGGGCACGCGCAATCCTGGGCCGTGGTGGCGTGGCTGCTGTTGGCGGCATGGGCGTGGTCGGCGTCGGCGAGCGCAGCAAAAACCATCACCTTTCCCCTTCCCCAGAGGGGCAAGCGGATGTTGGCTCTCGCAGGCTTGCCTGTCGCGGCGGCGGCAGGGCTGGGGCTGAGCGTGGCGGCCTGCCATGCCATGCGCTGGGCGAATCTGGACTTCGCGCGGTTCGGGCCGGGACTCGCGGCTGCCGCGCTGTTCTTGTTGGCCCTTGGCGAGGTCGCGGCTTACTTCGCACGCGCGGACGTTGTCGAGGAGGCGGACGAGGAGCACGCGCAGGACGCCCGTGCAACGGTGATGAGTCCGGGTTGGGCTTACCGTCTGCGCGGAGTGGAGGCTGCGGTTGGCATGACCGCGCTGGCCGGCTTGTGCTTCGGCTTGGATGCGGTGTTGAGTGCCCATGATTGGCCGGCGTGCCTTACGTTCGCGGAAACAGCGTTGCTGGGCGTGGCCCTGACAGTTGTGGCCCGGCGCAGCGGACATAGCGCAGTTCTCTTTTTGGAGATGTGCGTCTGGGTATTCTTGGCGCTCGCGGTTTGCTTCGCCACGGCAAGCGGCGCGTTGAACTTCCCGCTGTCCAGCCCGGGCTGGATGCTCGTTGCCGCGCACTTCCTGCTGGTTGGCATGGCGCTGGAATCCATCGTCTCCGGGCTTGCGCCGCCGAAGGACGGGCAGACTGTGCCTTTCCTGGCTTCGCGGCATATCGCCGCCTTCGGTCTGGTGGCACTCGCATTGCTCGGCTGGCTGCTCCGGGGCGAGGCATTCTCTGCGCAGGGGCTGCACACCACTTGGCGCGCGCTCTTCAGCGCCTCTGCGCTGGCGCTGTACGGCAGTTTCGCGCGTTGTAGCACGAACGAGCTGCTGAACCAGGCCATACGCAAGGGCGCGGCATTCATGGCTTACGTCGTGCTGCTCCCCGCGGGCTACTTGTGTTTGCTCTGCGCGCACTCGACAGGCAGTTCCTGGGGTGCGCTGTATCTCCTGGCGCTTGTGCCGGTGCTCCTGGCCGCGGCCTACGTTCTGGAGCGCCAAGTGGCGCAATCCTCCGGATTGCGCCGCAACCCGGAGGGTTGCGCTACAACAGCGGCACAGGCCTTGCAGGCGCTGCTGGGCGCGGCGTTGGTCAGCGTCGGTGGACTGGTGCTGGCTTTCGTTGGCAACCGGGAACGGCTGGCCGGAGTTCCGTGTGCCACGTTCTTCGCGCTCCTCTTGGAACTGCTCCTGCTGCGCGCTTGGCGGCCGCTGGCCGCGGGTGAGGCGCGGGAAAACGAAGGCCGGGCGTACTCGTTTGGGGCGTGCCTGGCGCTTGTGTGCTGCACCTGGTACGGCCTGAACGCCTTGGTAGGTTGGCACGCCTGGGGCGACGCTGAGCCCTGGGCTTGGCAGGCGCCCGGACTTGCGGCACTGGGCTTGCTGATGACAGTGCTCGGCGGCGCGCTGAAACTGGAGTCCGGCCCTCGTAGGCCAGTCCTCCCGCAAG
>JBEKKG010000449.1:0-6342 GCA_050010835.1 Planctomycetota bacterium | reverse complement strand
ATTCCTGAGCGCCGGCGTCTGGTCAGTCCACTTGGCCGCAGCCCAGCTCCAGGCCCCCAAGGCCAGGTATGTGCAGATAGCTATGGCCATAGCGGCCGCAGGCAGCTTGGCTTCCACACATTGCCGCGCACAGTAGAAGAACAGTGCAAAGAACGCGAGCCCCAAAGGCACGCTGAGGGCCCACCCCAAGGGTTGATTGAACAGCGCCAGTCCGCCGCCGAGCGGCCCGGACAGCCCGGACGCTTCGGGGCACCACAGCGGCAGCAGGATGATCGCGATGCCGCAGATGAGCCCGAGCGCCAGTTGCGTCCAGGCCAACCGCTCCTCTGCGACTCCACCTGGGGCCTTGAAATGGCTGAGCACGTAACCGGAGGCCAACGCCAGCGCCGGCAGCAGCGGCAGCAGGTATTGCTCGCCTCTTTCAGGCAGCGCAAATAGAACCAAGAACCCCAAGCCAAAGAAGAGCACCAGGAAACGCACTTGCTTGTGCGCCAGAACGCCGGCGCCTGAAACATCGCGTTCGCTGCTCAAGCAGCGCCCGACGCTCAGCGGCCAGGCGGCCACCAACAGGACCGTCCAGGGGAACAGCGCTCCCGCCAGCCACAAGAAGTAGAAGTACCAGTGGCCGCTTTGTGCCTCGCCGCCACTTGCAGTTGCGTTCAGCAACCACGGCAGCAGCGCCGCCCAGTCTTGGGGGGCCGCGGCCACAAACCAGGGTCCGGCGATGGCCGCGGCCACAGCCAGCGCGGCCAGGAACAACCCCACTTTGCGCCCGTTGAAGCGGAGCCTGAGCAGCACCTCGAGCAACACGGGCCCCGCCAGCAGGAGCACTGGAATGCACGCTCCCGCCAGGATGCCGAGACCCAAGCTGCTGCCCAGTGCGATAGTGGCCACCAGCCCGGGGCGGGGCGCCGTCACCAGCCACGCCCCACCGCAGCACAGGCCGGCGCAGGCGAACATCAAGGGCATCGCGGTGCTGTTGGTCTGCCCGAACCGGCAGACCAGCAGCGAGAAGCCGAGCATCAGGCCGGCCATGAGTCCGGCGGGACGGCCGAAAACCACCGAGCCATAAAGGACCACCATGAAAAGTGCCAGCGCGGCCAGCAAGGCGGGAGGCAGCAATGTGGCGCGCGTCAAGACCTCCGAGTCGGGTTCGCCGCCGTGGCCCAGCACCCGCGCCGCCCCTGCGGCCAGCCAGTATGGCAGCGGCGGCTTGTTGAAGTGCTCCCCCCTTTCCAGTTGCGGAGCCATATAGTCGTCGCTGCGGAGCATTTCCCGCGCGACCACGGCCACACTGTTCTCCGGTGTTCGGGAAAGAGGGCGGTGGCAGACAGCGGGCAATAGATAGAGGGCAAAACTAAACAGAAAAACCCCGCTGGCCGCAATAAGGTCTTTGCGCAGCTCTTCTGCGCCGCGCGGGGCCAAGCCCGCGACAGCTTCGACTTTTTTGGTTCCTATCTCCGTTTCGTCAGCCACGTCGCGCTGCCGTTATCCACTCCCTAACACCAGTCTACCACACAGAATGGCGCTTAGGATAAGTGCTATTATCATTTCGGCTAGTGGAGCTTTCAACTTTTGCTAAAAACCCATATATTATCGGGCCGTGCGTGGCGCGTGGATTGCAGCGCCTCAAGCCTCAAACCTCTGGAGGGGACATGAAACCAATCTTTTTGCCATTTGCGCTTGTCTGTGTGCCAGCCTGGCTGGCGGCGGTTGCCTTTGCCGCGGAGAACTGGCAGCCTGGCAAGGGGCCGCTGATGACCAAATGGGCAGCGGATGTTGCGCCGGACAAAGCCCTGCCCGAGTATCCTCGTCCGCAAATGGTCCGCCAGGACTGGTTGAACCTTAACGGTTTGTGGGATTACGCCATCGCGCCCAAGGGGGACGCCGCGCCGAGCGCCTATGACGGCCAGATTCTGGTGCCGTTTCCCGTCGAGGCGGCTTTGTCCGGCGTGATGAAGAAGCTGGAGCCCAAAAGCAACCTTTGGTATCGCCGCACTGTGGAGCTCCCCAAGGACTGGGCCGGCAAGCGTGTGCTGCTCCATTTCGGCGCCGTGGACTGGGAAGCGCGCGTCTGGGTCAACGGCAAGGAACTCGGCTCGCACCGCGGCGGCTACGACGACTTCAGTTTTAACATCACCGAAGCCCTGAAGGCTGACGGTAAGCAGGAGTTGAGCGTGAGCGTTTTCGATCCCACCGACGCCGGCCCGCAGCCCCGCGGCAAACAGGTCCTCAAGCCCGGAGGCATCTTCTACACGCCCACTTCCGGAATCTGGCAGACAGTGTGGCTGGAGCCTGTGGCTGAAGGTTACATCAGTTCGCTGCGCATCACGCCGCTGCTGGACGAGTCCCAGGTCGCTGTGCAGGCCGCCTGCCAGGCGGCGGCAGGCAAGACCGAAATGAAGGTTGACGTGCTTGACGGCGACGACACTGTGCAGAGCGGCTCCGTTTCGGTCGCTGGAGTTGAAGGCAAGAAGGACGATGCTCCTGTGTTCGCCCCGAAACTGGTGCTCGCCGTTCCCAAAGCCAAGCCCTGGTCTCCGGAAGCGCCGTTCCTCTACAAGCTGCGCGTGGCCCTGGAGCGCAATGGCAAGCGCGTGGATGCCGTGGAGGGCTACTTCGGCATGCGCAAGATCGCACTGGGCAAGGATGAGAACGGCATCCTGCGCCCGATGCTCAACAACAAGTTCGTCTTCCAGGTGGGCACGCTGGACCAGGGTTTCTGGCCCGACGGCCTGTACCGTGCGCCCACCGACGAGGCGCTGCGCTTCGACATTGAGATCCACAAGAAGATGGGTTTCAACATGGTCCGCAAGCACGTCAAGGTCGAGCCGGAGCGGTGGTATTACTGGTGCGACAAGCTGGGCTTGCTGGTCTGGCAGGACATGCCCAGCGGCAATAATAACAGCCCGGAAGCAAAGAAGCAGTACGAGGCCGAGCTGAAGCGCTTGGTGGAGAGCCACTGGAACCATCCCAGCATCATCCTCTGGGTGGTCTTCAATGAGGGCTGGGGCCAGTATGACACCGAGCGGCTCACCGCCTGGGTCAAGGAATTCGATCCCTCCCGCCTGGTCAACAACGCCAGCGGCTGGACGGACAAGAAGTGCGGCGACGTCATTGACATGCACAACTACCCCGGCCCCGGCTCGCCCAAACCGGAGGAAACGCGCGCCGCGGTGCTGGGCGAGTACGGCGGGCTGGGCCTGGCCGTGGACGACCACACCTGGCAAAAGGAACACTGGGGTTACCAGAACATGGCCAGCAAGGCGGCTTTGACCAAGCGCTACGTGGGGCTGCTGCGCAAGATCTGGGCACTGAAGGACGCCCCCGGCCTGTGCGCCTGCGTTTACACGCAGATCACTGACGTGGAGACTGAGTGCAACGGGATTCTGACCTATGATCGCGCCGTGGTGAAAATGGACCTGGACGAGATGGCCAAAGCCAACCGCAACGAGTTCCCTCCGGCGCCGCAAGTCACTGTCGTCGTCCCCACGGCGGAGAAAGAAGCGGCCACCTGGCGTTACACTCTCGAAAAGCCCGCTGAGGGCTGGACGAAGCCCGAATTCGATGCCACGGCCTGGAAGGAAGGCCGCTCAGGCTTCGGCTCCAAGGGCACGCCGAACGCTATCATTGGGACCGAATGGAAGAGCGACGACATCTGGCTGCGCCGGGATTTCACTCTGCCCGAGGCCAAGCTCAACAACCCCCAACTGCGCGTGCACCACGACGAGGACGTGGAGGTGTACGTTAACGGAGTGTTCGCCATGAAGGCCCCCGGCTTCATCACCGATTACGACTTGTTCGAAATGGAAGAAGCCGGCAAAGCCGCCCTCAAGCCCGGCCAGAACAGCATGGCCGTACACTGCCATCAGACTGTGGGCGGACAGTACATTGATGTCGGCATCGTGGACCTGAAGTAGCGGGGTGCGGGGTGCGGGATGCGGGGCGCGGGATGCGGGATGCGGGATGCGGGACGCGGGATGCGGGACGCGGGATGCGGGGGACGGGATGCGGGGCGCGGGATCCGGGACGCGGGATGCGGGGCGCGCTCCCCGAACCCCGCTCCCCGAACCCCGCTCCCCGAACCCCGCTCCCCGAACCCCGACTTCCGAATTTTCTTTTGGACCTTTGGCCCTCTTGACTGTCTAATAGAAAGGCAGGTTGTCTTGCGTCGCAGGAACAGGCGTTATGCAGGGGGAGGTTCGATGGTTTTGAGATGCAAACAGCGTTGGGCGCCGGCCCTTGTCCTGATGGGTACGCTGGCTCTGTGCCACTGGGACAAGGGCTGCGGCACGTTTTGTGCCGCTGAGGAACCGCAGCCGCAGCCGGCAGCGGCGGACCGGGCCGGAGCTATCAAGACCCTGATCGCCAAACTCAATGCTCCGGATGCCTTGGCGCGTGAAGAGGCGGAAAGAGCACTGCTGAAGATTGGCGCCCAGGCCCTGCCGCTGCTTCAGGAGGCCACGCGCACGCCCGAACCTGAAATCGCCGCGCGGGCCAAGCGCGTGCTCGCGAAACTCAACGAGGCGGCCGTGCGCCCGGGACAGAGCTTCGCCGAGGTCATGCCGGCCAGCAGCATCTTCTTTCTCGAAGCGCCGCATACACGCCAGACACTGGACAAAATGAAAGACAGCCCCTTGGGGAAGTTCTGGGACACGCCGGCCATGCAGAAGTTCTACAAGGGACACTACGAAGACCAGGTTGACACCGACAAGCAGATTCTGGATGCGGTGCGCGCCATCCCCAAGCTTCTCGAAGGCAAGGCGCTTATCGGGCTCGGCGCTCCGGAGACGGCTGAAGCCGCCGAGTTGGAGCCGCCCTTGGTCTACGTCCTCGAGAGCGAGCAGCCTGTGCAACTCGAACTGCAGGTCCGCCACTTCTTCGAGGGGCAAATCGATCCTCCCAGGACGGAACGCCGTTATGGACCGTTCAGTATCGCGGAGCACATTACGGCTCAAACTGTTTTCGGCCAGGAAAGGACCATCCATGCCCTGACTCCCAAAGGCATAGAGTCTTTTCTGGACGGCCTGGTGAAGCGCCCGGCGGAGCCGCTCGATCCTCTGCTGAAGAACGTCAGAGCGCTGCTGCCGCAGTATGACTTCATCTATCACATCGCCAGCGCGGGTTTCAAGGACTTGTCCGAGGCCGCGCAGCTCATTGACGACGACCAGATTGAGACGCTCAATAAGCTCGGCTTTGTCAGCGGCAGCGTTTGCCAGGGTGTCGTGGCAGTCAATGCGGATGGCTTTGCGGAACGCCTGCGCATAACTCTAGGCGGCGGCGACAAGAACGCGGGACTGCTGGCTGTCCTCAGGAGATGCGCGCCTGCAGCCCAGCCGCAGGGCGCGCCGGCCTCTCTGGACTTGATCCCCTACCAGGCGGGCCTGCTGATTTCCTTCCAGGGCGACAGTCCGAGCAACGCCGCGGCGCTGGCCGCGGCAATCCGAGCCTTGGACGAAAAACCAGCAGAACAACAGCCAGCAGGTCAACAAGCAGCAAAACAACAACCAGCAGGACAACAACCGGCGGGACAACAACCGGCGGGACAACAACCGGCGGGACAACAACCAGCGGGACAACAACCAGCGGGACAACAACCGGCAGGACAACAACCGGCGGGACAACAACCGGCAGGACCGGCGCCTGCACAGGGGAAGCCGGCAGGTAATACGCTCGCCCAGAAAGCTCTGGCCGAGGCGATGGCTGGGGCAGAGGCTGGCAACGCGCCGGCTGGTGGCAAGGCCGCGCCCGCGCCGCCCAAAGCACCACCGCCTGTAACGCACCCGCACGTTGAGCACTTGGAGAAGATCGGCCTGAGTCTGGAGCAGTTCTTGGCGCAGTTGGACGGGCCTGTGCATATCGCGCTCTTCATGCAGCAGGTGGAAGACGAAGTGCCAGACGACCTTCCGGTCTCGCTGCTGGCTGCCTTTTTGCTGAAGGACGCCAAGGCAGTCTCGCAGGCGCTTGAGGCGGGCTGCGAGGGCGCCACTCCGCGCTTCACCAAGAAGCCTCTGGGCGGCGGCGTCCACTACATAGAAAGCGGCGCGGACGCGCAGGAGCAGCCAGGTTTCTGGCTCAAGGGCAATTACCTCGCTTATGCCACGGACCAGGACTTTCTTGTGTTGGCCGCCGCCGCGGTGCTGCACAAGGCAGGCACTGAGCGCCTCGCAGACCGCGAGAACTACAAGCGCGCCCTGGCGCAGAAACAACTCGACCCGCAGGCGTTCTGCACTGTTTTTGGCGACGCCGACCAGGTGCTCGAAATGCCCTACGGGCTGGCGCGGGTTAATTGGCAAGACGCCAAGAATCCCTGGCCGTCCTACGATGTCGTCAAAGCGCTGC
>JBEKKG010000448.1:0-6347 GCA_050010835.1 Planctomycetota bacterium | reverse complement strand
TCAGCAAATGTACCGCGGGCGTCCCGCCCGCTCGTGGCAGGCTGGCAGGGCGCGAGGACGAAGGCGGGCGGGACGCCCGCGGTACGCTCTGGGCCACGCATTTACTGACATGCACCCCAGGGACTGTTTAGTTTCAGTTAGCTGTCCGCCCGGCGCAGATCCTGCTTGGACAAAAAAGCCCCTCTCAGGGCACCTAACTGAAACTAAACACTCCCGAGGACACAGCGAAAGGACTTTGGATCTTGGATTTTGGAAGACCCTAAACTAAGCTGTTCTCTGTGCCTCTGTGTCTCTGTGGTGAACAAACGAGGTCAGGAGCTGAAGCCGAGAACCGCCATGCTGCGCATACTCAATTCCCAGACACGCCAGAAAGAGGAATTCAAGCCGCTGAGCGCCGCGCGCGTAACCATCTACACCTGCGGCCCGACGGTCTACGACAGCCTGCACCTCGGCCACGCGCGGGCAGCCATCACGCCGGACGTGGTGCGGAGATACCTGGAGTACAAGGGCCAGCAGGTCCGCTACGTCACGAATTTCACTGACGTGGATGACAAGATCATCAAGCGGGCCAACGCTGAAGGGCGCGACTGGCGCGAGATCGCGGCCACGTACATTGATGAGTTCCACCGCCTGATGCTGGCCCTGAACGTGAAGCCCGCGGATGCCTATCCGCGCGCGACGGACCACATCCCGGAGATGCTCGAGATCGTCGGAAGGCTGCTCGAGAAAAAGCACGCTTACATTGCCGCGGACGGCGACGTTTATTTCGACACGTCCAGCTACGCGCGCTACGGCGGGCTTTCGGGACGCAATCTGGATGAAGAGGAGGCGGGGATTTCGGGACGTGTCACCCAAGCGCGCCTGGCCGTGAAGAAGAACCCCGGCGACTTCGTGCTGTGGAAACTGAACAAGAACGACAAGGAAGAAATCGCGCGCGGCGGCGACAAAGTCCCGCGCTGGCCTTCGCCGTGGGGCGACGGCCGGCCGGGCTGGCACCTCGAATGCTCGGCGATGTCGCGCAAGTACCTACGCGTGCCCTTCGATATTCATTGCGGCGGCCAGGACCTGCTCTTCCCCCACCACGAGGACGAGAAGGCGCAAACCGAATGCGCTTACGCGGAAGAACTCGGCGGCAAGGAGTCAGTCCGCTACTGGATTCATAACGCCTTCGTCACGGTGAAGGCGCGCCCTGAAGACCAGGGCCTGGCGGCGGACCTGGTGGACGCGCAGAGCGGCAGCGTGAAGATGTCCAAGAGCCTGGGCAACGTGAAATGGCTGCGCGAGATGATCTGGCCCGACGGCCCGTACGATCCGATGGCCGTGCGCATGCTGCTGCTGAGCAGCCACTACCGCTCGCCGATTGTCTTTGAGCCGGCCATGCTGGATGAGGCCACGGCAAGGCTGGAGAGGATTTACAGTGCCCTCGAACGAAACGCAGAGGTGTTGGGAGGGCGAGTTTCCCGCATTCCGAACTCAGGCTTACTGTCCGCGTGGGAAGATAAGTTTGACAAGGAGATGGACGACGACTTCAACACTGCTGGTGCGCTTGGCGTCTTGTTCGATGTCGTGAACACGATGAACCTGCGGCTTCTGGCAAACGTGGACCCCATCAGTCCGCAACATGTCGGTGAGCTAAAGATGCTTGCTGGCTTCGTCGCGGCACGTCTTTCTATCCTCGGTATCCGTCCCCACCGCGCCAAAGCCGGCGGGGCCGGTGACAGCGAAAGACTCGTGGACTTGCTCCTGCAAGCACGCCAAGAGGCGCGCAAGGCCAAGCTGTTCGCTCTCGGCGACAAGATTCGCAGCGACCTGAAGGCTTTGGGTTACGAAATCGAAGACCTGCCCAGCGGCAAGTGGGCGGTGAAGAGGAATTTTTGAGGGCAAATGCTCATTTCACTTGACGGGAGGGGCTATATTTGGCAACTAAATAAAAAAGGTTTTGAAACAAAAAGGGTTGTGATTATAATATTCGTTAGTGGGCCTCGACCCGTAAAGGAGAAACGCAATGGCGAACGAGCAAGAAGGAATGCCTGAAGCGGCAAAAGCAGGGATCGCGGCAGGCAGTGGGGCAGTGGCTGGGGGCGCGACGGCGCTTGCCATTGGCGATGGCGGGCTCGCTATCGCCGGAACGGCTGTGGCTGTCACTGCTGCGCCTGTTGTCATCGCTGGAGCGGTTGTTGGGGTTGCTGTTTACGGCCTTGGCAAGGTATTTAAGTGGTGGTAGCACCAAGCGGGAATTGCAGGGAGCTCTGCGAAATCCCCGGCCCTTGCTTCCTGGTGTGACGCACGCTTGGTTACGCTTGAACTGGCGACAGGAGCGGCTCTGGCGGAAGAAGACAGACGAGCTGACGCGCGTAGGTTTCGATCCCCAAGATACCTCCGTCCTCGGCCTCCGTCCCCACCGCGCCAAAGCTGGCGGGGCCGGTGACAGCGAAAAACTTGTGGACCTGCTCCTGCAAGCACGGCAAGAGGCGCGCAAGGCCAAGTTGTTTGCACTCGGCGACAAGATTCGCAGCGATCTGAAGGCCCTGGGCTACGAGGTCGAAGACCTGCCGGGGGGGAAATGGGCCGTGAAGAAGAAGTGGGCGTTGTTTGTTCCGCGGCTAGAGGTTATCATTGCCATAGGTGCAAGCGGGAAAGGGCACAGCCTATGAGAGCCATCGAATGTCCAGTTCAAGTCACGCCGGAAGGCAGAGTCGAGATCCCTCCAGCCTTCCTAAAACAACTCCCAGTCAACCAGTCCTTGCGCGCAATCATCCTTGTAAGTGAAGAGGAAGGCGATGACGACGCTGCGTGGGCGCAACTTACAGCCCAGCAGTTCGCCGCCGGCTACAGCGAATCAGACGCCATTTACGACAAGGTCTAGACGATGAAGGCGTACAAGGGCGGGGAGATCGTCCTGGTCGAGTTCCCATATGTTGGGACGACCAGAGTGAAGCGACGGCCATCCCTCGTCGTATTGGACACCGGCGATGATGACATTGTCGTTGCGCGCATAACCACACAGGCAAGCCGCACGGCAGCGGACGTGGAGATCAGCGAGTGGCGGCAGGCCAGCCTCCTCCGGCCATCGGTCGTAAGGCTGGACAAGCTGGCAACCTTGGAGAAGAGACTTGTTGAGCGGAAACTTGGGGAGTTGACATTGGCAGACTGGACCAAAGCAAAAGCCGCACTGCAAAAGTTTTTGGCGGCTATCTGATTTTACCCCGGCTTCCGTCCGCACTACACTCCCGGCGGCGGCAGCTTGTCCTGGAACTGGTCTTCGTCCTTCAACTCTTTCTTCAGCTTGTACAGTGCGTCTTTCAGTTCCTTTACCTTGTCTGCACAAGCCGGGTCGCTGTAGAGGTTCTTGATCTCGCAAGGGTCCTTGTCCAGGTCGTAGAACTCCCAGGCATCCAGCTTATGGAAGTAAATCAGCTTGTGGTGCAGCGTGCGGATGCCGTAGTGCATCTGCACCTGGTGGTCGCCCGGATAGTGGTAGTAGCGGTAATACATGGCCGTGCGCCAGTCCTTGGGCGTTTCGCCGCGCAGGAGCGGGGCAAAGCTGCACCCCTGCATGTCGGCCGGGACCTTTTCGCCGGCCAGATCGAGCAGCATGGGCGCGAAGTCCACGTTGAGGATCATGCCGTCGTTAACCGTGCCGGGCTTGATCAGCGGCGGGTAACGGATCAGGAACGGCATGTGCAGCGATTCCTCATACATGAAACGCTTGTCGAACCAGTTGTGCTCCCCAACGAAGAAGCCCTGATCGGAGGTGTAGATGACCACCGTGTTCCCGGCCAGGCCGTTGGCATCCAGAAAATCGAGAAGGCGCCCGACGTTGTCGTCAATGGAGGCGATGCAGCGCAGGTAGTCCTTGGCGTACTTCTGGAATTTCCACTTCTTCAGTTCCTGGCCGGTGAGCTTCACTTCCTTGCCGTCAGCTCCTTTGACAGCCAGTTCCGTATCCACGCCGTTCAGCCATTTGTTGCGCGCCGGGCCTTTCAGGTCGTCGGGCGGAAGGCACTTCAGATCGCGGCGGGTCAGGTGGCGGTCTATGGTCATGGTCGCCTCCGCGGCCGCGGGGCAGCGCGTGGCGTAAGTGTCGTTGAACGTCGCCGGCTCATGGATTTCCACGTCGTCATACATGTGCGCGTGCTTGTCGTCGGGTTCCCAAGGACGATGCGGCGCCTTGTGGTGGCACATCAGGAAGAAGGGCTTGTCCTTGGGCCGGTTCTTGAGGAACTCGATAGCAGAATCCGTGATCAGGTCCGTCGCGTAGCCGGTGTGGTTTTTCCGCGTGCCCATCTCGATGAAAACCGGATTGTGGTACACGCCCTGGCCGGGCAGGATATTCCAGTAATCGAAGCCGGTAGGATCGCTGCCCAGATGCCATTTGCCGATCATGCCGGTGTGATAACCGCCGGCCTGAAGGTACTTGGCCAGCGTCGGCTGGCTGCCGTCGAAGCGGTTGAAGACCGGGACTCCGTTGATGTGCGAGTATTTGCCAGTGAGGATGCAGGCGCGGCTGGGCGTGCAGATTGAGTTCGTCACGAAGCAGTTGGTAAAGCGCATGCCGTGTGTGGCCAGGCGATCCAGATTCGGCGTCTTGGTCCCCAGCAAGGACACCCATTCGGCTTCCGAGTTGCCGGAAGCAGGCGCCTGGCCCCGCGGGCCGTAGGCACTGATGGCTTGCGAGCCGTGGTCGTCGGCCATGATATAGAGGATGTTGGGGCGCTGGGGCGGCGCGCCTTCACCGCTCACCAGTTGCGTAGAGCCAAACAGCAGTACAGCCGCAGCAATCAGCCTCAACAGTGTTCCTGCATTTATCGCAAACCCTCGAGAACGATCCCTTTTTTGCTCCTGCCATTTTCGGGCCAAATTTGGCAAATTCGGTGACCCGCGGTCAAGGGCGTTCTCTGCGGACAAGGCCACCACCCTCTTTCGGCTCACAATTCCTCCCACTCTTCCCGGTTGATCGCCGCCTGCCGCAGTATTCTGGCCAGAAGCGCCCTGCCGATGTCCGATACGTGAGGGTTCGGCAAAATCACTCTGACGTTCTCTTTTACCATGTACTCATGTTTGCCACCTGGAAGCGGCCCGAGGAAACCGTCTTTCCTGAGATATTGGATCAGTTCTCGTCGTTTCATTGGGCGGAAGGGTGGCATCAGGCTGCGGCCTCTGTGGCGCCCTGTTCCGGCTTCGGGTTCAAATCAATGCCCTCCACGACTGGCAACGTGTGGTTCATGCGCAGGCCCAGTATGATCCAGCCTTCCAGGCCGGACTGTAGCTCATCCCGGCAAGACTCCAGAGTGGCGGCGTTCGCCCAAAGGCCCTGGCAGTCTGGGATCTCCCCGTAGTAGCTGCCGTCATCAAGGATCTCGTATGTGGCGTGGCGCATGGCGGCCTGAATATACGCAACCAGCATTGTTGGTTCCTCCTTTGTCTCTCAGACCATTCATACTTTGTGGCGGCGGCAGTGTCAAGCCCGGCGGACAATGCAGGGAGCCTCACCTGATGCTGGAACACTACCATGTTTGCAGGCGATTTTCGAGTTTCAGAAATCAAGGTCTCCCCGCGGCGCGCCCTTCTGGGACCTGCGGGTGTTGGCTTTCTGGGTCTCCTTCCAAGTCTCGTCGGGGTTGAACTCAACCGTCTTCTCAGCAATAGCCGCGGTCTCGGCCCCCAGGTCCTTTTCGTAGACCCTGCCGGCGTCGTTGATCAAGAAAGTCGTCACGCCGCTGCTGCCGTATTCGGCGGGCCAGGCGAGCAGCGCGTGGCCGCCGACAAGGCGTTCGTTCTCCAGGTAGGACCTGCGGCCTCCCGGGGCCTTGTCGCCCTGGCCCTTGAGGATTTTGAAGCGGTACACTTCCTTCGTGACCGCTTTCTTCTTGGCGGGGACAGCGTCCGGGAAGATGCCCAGCATGACCAGTTTCTTCTTGGCGGGCATCTCGTAAAGACCCATGTCGCCCTGGAGGGATTGGGCGTACTGGAGCACGCCGTCGCCTTTCCAGTCGGTCTCGTAATAGATGTCCTGCGCCTCGGCATAGAGCAGGCAAGCTTCGAGCGCGGACAGTTCGTTCATCCCGATCGTGATCTTCTGGAGCAGGTCTTTGTCGGAGGCGCCGAGGTTCTCCAAGGCCTTCCGCACCGTGCTGCGGACCACTTTGTCAGTGTCCTTCAGCGCGTGGATGAGCGCTGGTGCGGCGTCCTTGGCGGACACGCCCAGGTAATTCAGCCCCTCCGCGGCAAGCTGGCGGACCCTGGCCTGCTCGGCTTTCAGCGCGCCGGCCAGCACCGGCAGGATGTCTTTGACGTCTTTAGCATCGCGGGGGATATGGGCCAATGCCCAGGCGGCGGCGACCTTG
>JBEKKG010000447.1:0-6352 GCA_050010835.1 Planctomycetota bacterium | reverse complement strand
GCATCGGCAACCCGAGTTCCAACATGCAATACGCGTTTCACGGGCACATGGTGGTGCTCTGCGATCGAAGGACCGGTTCTGACGGCGAGGCCTTTGCGGAAGGCTTTCACCGCCTCGGGGTCCTCGCGCGAGAGCAGGACGCCCTTCAAGAAGGTCTTCTTCTCGACCGGCTCGCCGCGCAGAACTTTCAGCGCGGCCTCCACCGCCATCCTGCCGACTTCGACCGGCCGCTGGGCGGTTATGGCCTGCAGGATGTCGTCCGGTGCAAGCAGGAAGCCGAGGAGCTGTGCGTTGAAGTCGGTCCCGAAGACGACTATCTTGCCCCCCTTGCCCGCGTTCTGCACCGCCAGCACCGCGCCCTCCGTGCCGCCTTCGTTGGCCGAGTAGATGAGATTGACGTCAGGTTTGGCCGTCAAGATGTCCCCGGCTTTGCTGACTGCCGGGCCTGCCAGCCAGGCATCCTGCTCGGCGACGATCTCCACGCCCGGCAACTGCAGGACTTCCTTCTTGAAGCCGCCGACGCGGGCGTCGCTCTGTTCCGGCACCTGGGACTTGAAGGCGAGGATGGCGATCTTGGCCTTGCCGCCAAGCTTCTCCTGGATGTACTTCCGCGCGGCCTGGCCGGTCTGCTGGCCCAAGTCGGTGGGATTGCATTCGATGTACGCGGGCGAGAACTCGGCGTCTATGGGTGTGTTGTGTGTGATGATGGTGATGCCCTTGTCGTAAGCTTGCTTCAGTGCCGCGACTGAGCCCGCCTTGCTTATCGGCGAAATCAGGATGGCGTCCACCTTGCGGGCAGTGTAGGTGCTGACCAACTCGAATTCCTTCTCGGGTTTCATCTCGCTGATACCTTCCAGCAGTTCCACGCCAGCTTGCTGCGCGGCGTTGTGAATCCCGAAAGACACCATGTGGAAGAACTCGTCGTTCTGAAGCAGGATGCTCGCCAGCCTGATCTTCTTCGGCGCGGGCTGCCCGCAGCCGGCGCAGAGCGCAAATAGCGCCAGGCAGACTGCCGTCAAAATCGCACAAATTCCTTGTCCTCGCTTGAACATGCGTTCCCCTCCAATGCGGCTAAACTTGCTGGCCACCTAGTGCTTACGGCAGCGGCGTACACCGTTCGTCAATTGCAATTCCAAGTATACACGGCTTTCCAGGAATCCAGGTGTTTTTCCACTCAGGCCGGCAGGATGCCTGCCCTACTTCCCCACCCCGCGTGCCATCAGTTCCTTCAGTTCGTCCAGGTGCTCAGCGTAGACGCCACGGGGCTCAGTCCGGTTCTTCTTGCAGACTGCCGCGGCCATGCCGACCACCTCGCCCATCATGCCGCCGGTGCGCATCACGCGCACGCTGCCCAGCGCCTCGTGCGTCACGCTGATGTCCCGCCCGGCCATAAACAGGTTGGTTACGTTCCGCGAGTACAGGCAGCGGTACGGTATCCAGTACGGGCGCGGATAGGCCGTGTGGTAGTCCTTGGAGATGAAGGCCTCGCCCTCAAAGCCCTTCTCATAGCGCTTGTCGGGCAGGTGCAAGTCCATGTCCCAACTCGTGGGCACGCAGCCATCCGGATACGCTGTGCCGTGGACTAGGTCGTCCTTGGTGAGACACATGTCGCCGAGCAGGCGCCGCGACTCGCGCGCGCCCATGATGTGCGCACACCAGTTGAGTTTGTAGTTCGGGAACTTCCCGTCCACGTTCTTGAGGCAGTCCCAGGCGCCGTACATGGCGCGGAGGTTCCAGTCGCGGATGTACTCGCCCTTCTCGAAGGGGTTGTGCGCGAAGCCGCTTTCCCAGTACCATCCGCCCAGCGCGTGTATGTCGTTCTCCTTGCGTCCCGGAAAGGGCTTGCCGCTCATATCGAGGGCCCACGGGCAGCGCGGGAAAGTGACGACCGCGCCTGTGTCGCGGACGTTCCAGAGGTTGCAAGCGCCCATGCGCTCCTTCTCGGCCATTTCGAAGTGTGCGCCTGCCAGAAAACCCACGGTCCCGTCGCCCGTGCAGTCGGCAAACCAGCGGCCCGCCAGCCGCACGCGGCGGCCCGAAACCAGCGCCTGCGCGACCACCGCCTTGAGGCGCTGCCCCTCGGCCTCGACCTGGTTGACGCGCTGGTCCAGAAAAAGGGTGATGTTCTTCTCGGCCCGCACCAGCGCGAGCTTCTTATCGTCCTCGTAAATCTCCGCCGTGTTCGTCGGCCCGTAATGCGCGCGGACTTTCTGGTCCAGTTCCTTGACCACGTCGCCAATCCGCGGGTAGGGCTGTTTGCAGATGTCGCCGCCCAGCCACACCCGGACCTCGGAGCTGTTGTTGCCGCCCAGCACGGGCCGGTCCTGTACCAGCGCCACGGTCAGGCCGAGCCGCGCCGCCGAGAGTGCCGCGCAAGTCCCGGCGATGCCGCCGCCGGCCACGACCAGATCGAACGCTCCTCCCTCCTCCGGCTGTTCCGGCAGGCTGAGCATTTTGCGCCGGAAGGCCGCCAGTTCCTCTCCGGCATTAGGCGGTGTTAGTCCGGGGTCCGAAGTGAAGAAGATGGCATCGCAACGGCCCTCGAAGCCGGTCAAGTCGTGCAGCGCCAGCGCGGCCTGTTTGCCGGCGATCTGAACCGTGCCGCCGTCCTGCCAGTGCCAGTCCGCGCCCTCCGCGCCGAATTCCTTCTCCAAGACTTTGCCGTCCACGAGCACTTGGAAGCGCCCCGGCGCGCCCGGGGCTTTCCAGGGCGCGACCCAATCGCGGGTCCGCACCCAGACGCGGTAGTTACCCGGTGCGGGAAACTGCACCGCGGTCACGGCGTCGGCCACGGGCTTGCCTAAGCCGTGGGCCAGCAGAAAGGGCGAACCCATCTGGTCCATGAACTGCTGGTCGATGACCCAGCCGCCGAGGTTCTCAAAGCCCTCGGCTTCAACCAGGACGCTGCCGGCCTGGGCGGCGGTGGCGGCGAGGCACAGGCTAAGGGCGGGGAGGGGATTGGCTTTCATGAGTAACTTCCCTTTGCCTCGAAAGTCCTAGACAGGTGATGCAGGACGGTTCTCTGGTGGCGCTGAGGGAACCTCCCGCACGGTCCTCGAGCGGATGTTCCGGCAGAAGTCAACGAATGACCGGAACGTCGCCATCTGCTTCTGTTCGTCTTGTATGCGTGCCAACAGTTGATTCAAGAACGATTCGTCGGCCGCGTGGCCAGGGTTCTTGTGGCTGTAAGCGAGGCCCTTTTCCCTGAACACCTCCTCAAGATACTCACCGTGGAACTGGGCGTGCGTTGTGAAACCCTTGTATCGGCCCATCGTCTCCGGATCAGCAACTTTCACATCGTAGAACTGAATGAACTCCGCCAGCCGTTTGCTCTGCGGTGCGCGCGTCACGATCCTACGGTTTCCCAGAAGCCAGGACTCGATGCAGCGGTTCTGGACCACGATGCGCAATTCGCAGTTCTCAAGCCGGCAACCCTTATCTTTCATCCAGTTCAGTACTTCCTTTTCACTTTCTGTAACGCTCAGCTCCTCCGCGTCCAGGCACAGGACCAGGTAGGCGTAGCGGCCAACATTATTGATGTTCGTGATGGCTTCCTCTAGGTGATTGTCCAAGAGAGACGGGTAGCCCTCGCCGCTGATCAGGAAGTAGCTGTTATCATCAACCGACTCGCAACGGTCCACCCGCCGGAAGTGCGGGAGAAGATACGACATCCATTTCGGATAGACCTTTCTCTCGGTGTGTCTTCCTTCCACCAGGAAGTACAGGTTCATGGCACATGAATCCCTTCGCTATAGGCCTCCAGGTTAATGAGTTTGATAAACGCTTGGTGCCTGGAAGCCTCCAACCCGAGACCATTGGCGTCCCGTACGGCGACGGTGTGCCCGCGCCGCGTGACAATTTTCCAATGGCGCGTGTCTATGTTGTTAATGATGTACGGATGGTGGCTGGTGACGATGAACTGGAGTCTCCTGCTCTCATTCACCAAGTCCTTCGTAATGAAGTCAATGCAGTTCACACCCAGGCTGTTCTCGAACTCATCAATCAAGGTCACTGTTCCGTCAGGCCAGAGCAGCATTCGGCTCAAGTGCTCCAACGTGCGAAGCATCCCCGATGAAATCCGTTGTTCCGGAATCCATTTGCCTACATCGTGTTCTCGCATTCGAAGTCTCGGAATGTCACCGAACCGGCCGGCTTTCTGAATCGTTATGTCTATTGTCTTAACCATGGGAAAGACGCTGATGAAGCGGCTCTTTACCTGCTCGAAGACCTCGGGTACGTTCTTGAAGGCTAGGTACAGCTTGGCGAACGTAGGAAAATCCGACCGCCGGATTGCCTGAAGCGTCTTGAACTGTTTCGCCGCTTCCTCTAATCCAAGCCTAAAGAAAAAGCCCTGGTCGTAGAGCTGCGTGTTGTCGATGAACATGATCTGTTTGAAGGCGGCGCAGGCCGAAGAAACACCTTCCTCTTCGTTGAGAATTACGAGAACGCTGTGGAAAGGAGAAAGTTTTGGGGTAGCGTTTCCCCGCAACCTGATGCCCTCCGAATCGCGCTCGACTATGACCTTGCCGTCTTCAGCGAGAGACTCGCGCACGAACGTGGGACCAGGCTGTGCTTCGTCAGCGTCTTGAGAATACGGCAACGTCTCGCCACTATCAGGCTCGTCCGAATACGGTTTGCGTGTCCGAAACTCCCCGACCCACTGATATTGCTTGCCCTCATTGTAGAACGTTGCATTCCAAGCAATACCCCATGGCCGCCGACCAGTACCCCGTGGCCTCGGGCGGAAACCACCCTCTGCAATCGCCTTCAAGTTTACGATTGATTCCAGGATGCGGGTCTTTCCCACGCCGGATACGCCAACGAGCAAGTTCAGGTCCGGGAGGAAATCCAGTGGCTCCAATTCCCACTCTGAATCCTTATCTTTGTACGCAAGCCGTTCAAGCCTCACGGTTCACCTCTCTGGGTTCAACCATTGTTACCACATAATTCATTCCTTTGGAAGCCACATGTCCACGATTCCTCCCAGCTTTCGCCTTTGCCCCTCCCCCTCCGCCTCCCGCTGCACCGCCTCCCATTCCTCGAAGATGGCGAACGCCACGGCCGGGTTGCCGCCCGGACCAAACTCAAATTGGGCGATGAGGCCGCCGCGCGGATCGTAGAAATGCCTGGCCACCTCGCGCACCGCCGCGCGGCCGGCTTGCGGGTCTGGCGCGGGCAGCACGTGCTGGCGGTCAATCTCGCCCCAAAAAGTGAGCTTGCCTTTCGCGCGGCGCGCCAGGTCCGCCATGTCCATGACGAACAACTGGGAATTGAGCGCATCCACGCCAATCTCAACAAGATCGTCGTAAATGGCCGCGATGTGGCCGTCCGAGTGCATGAAAATAAACTTGCCATGCGCGTGCGCCAGGTCGCAGTAGTCCTTGTAGAGCGGCCGGAACAGTTCCCGCCAGAGGGAGGGCCGGATCAAAAGTTGGCGTTGCGCGCCCCAGTCGTCCATGAACATGACGGCGTCAACGTCCGTGGTGACCCAGAACTCCAGTTCCCGCAGATAATACTCGTGAATGACGCGCAGCGAATCGCGCATCCCTTCATCAGGCGCCATCACGTCAAAAAAGGCGTTCTCGCTGCCGCGCAGAAACTGGTATCTCTCCCAGGGCCTGGGGCAGCAAGGCGCTTTGACGAACTTCTCCGTTCGGGCGCAAGCACGGTTGGCCTGGTCGCGCGCGGCGGAGAGGTCGTCGGGGAACAGCTCATAAGGCGGTTTGACCGACCGCCAGGCCGCGATTTCCGCGACGGTCGGCTTCTTGATCTCGCCGAAAACGCCCGCTTGGATGTTGGTGAAAACGCAGCCCCAGTCGTCGGTGTATTCGCCAAGAGCGTACCCGTTGCCCTGCTCGCGCGGGCTGGGCTTGTTGACCGCGGGCGCAGTGGCCAGGTCAGGCGGGAAGCGGGCGAGCAGCTCGCGGATGGCCTGCGGATAGCGCTGCTCGGCCCACGGCAAATACCACAGGTCGCGCGGCAGGCGTGCCGGCCGCTGGAACTTCAGGCACTTGGTGACAATTTCTCGAGGAGTCTGATTCATGGGACCGCTGGCCAACTCCGTGTTCTGTTCTGCCGCCCTGGCAATGGCGTCCACGGCGCTGCATTGTGCCGCTGCGGAGCCTCCGCGCAAGCTCAACTTCGTCCTCATTCTGGCGGACGACCTGGGCTGGAGTGACCTGGGCTGCACCGGCAGCGACCTCTATGAGACTCCCAACATTGACCGCCTGGCGCAGCAGGGCCTGCGCTTCAGCACCGCGTATTCCGCCTGCACGGTCTGTTCGCCCTCGCGCGCGGCCCTGCTCACGGGCCGCTACCCATGGGTGGCCGGAATGCCAAACAACAGCGCCGC
>JBEKKG010000446.1:0-6354 GCA_050010835.1 Planctomycetota bacterium | reverse complement strand
GTCAGTAAATGCACGAGCCAGAGCGTACCGCGGGCGTCCCGCCCGCCTTCGCCCTCGCATTCTGCCAGCCTGCCACGAGCGGGCGGGACGCCCGCGGTACATTTACTGACATGCACCCGCTGTAAACGCGTAACCGTCTTCCCACTTGAAGAGGTCTTCGCCCTTTATGTTGAACTTTTGTTTTGCCGTCTGGTCCGCTGCGTTCCCCCAGCCCTTGCCATCGTCCGGGTTGTCGCCCCAAGGGTAAGCCGTGGTTGTTCCCGCGCGCGCGGCGTATTCCCATTCCGCCTCGGTGGGCAAGCGCACCGTGTGGCGCAATCCTCCGGATTGCGTCCGCAAGCCAGAGGCTTGCGCCACTTGGCTCGCCCACGCGCAGAACGCTTTGGCGTCGTTCCAGCTCACCACACACACCGGATGCTCCGGCCCCTGCTCAAACCCCGGTTTGCGCCAGTTCGCGCCATTCACCTCATCGAACATCTTTCCATTCCACGCCCAGGCCCAGCCATCTTTCTCGGCATCCGTCTTGTACTTCGCCGCCTCCACGAAGCGCTCGAACTGTCCTATCGTTACCTCATACTTGCCCATGTAGAACGGCTGGCTGATCGTCACCTCATGTTGCGTTTCGTCTTTCTGGCGGTCCTTCTCCGTCTCCGGGCTGCCCATCAGGAACTTGCCGGCGGGGATGAGGACCAGTTCCAGTTTGACGGCGTTGCCGAGGTCGAGGGAAAGTTCCTTTTGCAGCCCGTCCGCAGCGGCGTCCGAACCGCAACGCGCGCAAGCTGCCGCAAAGAAGGTTGTAAGAACAGCAGCCAAAAATGCCCTGGTCTGCATGGCGTACCCTCCCCTGTTGCCGGGATTATCTGTTGCCGGCGCTTGGGGTCAACAGGCTATACGCGGTAGGGGGGGCGCTGTCGCATATTTTGCCACGCCGGCTTGGCGCTATCGTGGCCGCCTCTGGTTCTTGACCACAGGCCGGTGTCGAGGTACATTGCCCAAAGTTGGCGCTGAATGTGCGCCGGGGTTGTGGTCTTGTTCATTGCTTGGCTTCCGTGAGGAAAGGCCGGTTGATGGGCGAGTTTTTCACCTTCATCCGGCAGCTTGTCGCCGAAGGCAAGTACATTGTCGGCGAACACGCTTCCGAACGTTTGGACGAGCGTGGTATTATGGAATGGCAGGCGGTTGACGGGCTTGGGGACGGTGAACTCATTGTGGAGCGGCCAGGGGCGAAACCAAACCCAGTCGTGGAGGTGCGGGAGTACCTTCCGGACGGGATGGAATGCAAGGCCGTATGGTCCTACTTGAGCCGGAGCGGTGTCGCCAAATTGGTGACGGTCCACTTCTTCGACAGGAGAAAGCCATGCAAATAGCCGGTGAGAGGGTGAAGCGGACACGGTTGATTCAGACGGAGAAATACGTGGTGGCCATCGAGGTTGAAATGGTCATCCCAGCGGACGATCCAGAAGAGCCCTGCTACGAGTCTGAGACAGTGGAACTGCTGCGTGAAGTCAAGGCGCGCGCCCAGCGCGGAGACCTGGGTTGGTTGACCCAACACGGCAAAGTCTACAGCTTGGTGAATGCAGCGTGACATTCCGCGTGCGGGACGGTGCGCTCTCGCACACTTCTCCCGAAGTGCCGGGACCGCATCGCAGCCTTCCAGCCCGCAGATCTGGTGATGCACCCAAAAAAAGCCGCCAAGGTTGTTGCGGAAAGAACCAGGCGCTAATAGCCTATCGGCGAGGTGCTTCCAGAAGATGGGGATTTTGTCGCTTGGCGGCATGTGTCATTGTGGCGAGCAACCCCAAGGCATTGCAGACATTGGGACAACTGTGAGGGAATGAGCGATGGCCAAATCACGATGGGTGTTGGCGGCCGTGATCCTGGGGTTCCTGGTCAGCGAAGCGGCGCTTGCGGCGGCCGGAGCGGGAACGCCTGACGACTGGTTCGTGCCGTCCAGCCAGAAGCAGAACCAGGCCCCGCCCAAACAGATCAGTTACTCCGAGACCATCAACATCCCGCCCGGCCCGCCCGCGATCCCGCAGAATCAGACCGAGCGCAAGCGCGATCCCTCGCCTGAATACCTGGTGGGCAAGGTGCAGTGGGGCCAATCGGCATCCATCGGCACTGCCACCATTCAGGACTGGGACCTGGCCGGCAACGACGTGATCGAGCTGGTGCAGCGCGCCAAGGAGCTGGGCTACATGTACCACTGGGCCCACACGAACCTTAACGAGTTCGACTATGACTCCAAGCGTCTGCCGGCGCTCCTGATCAGCGGCGTGCGCATCCTCAAGTTCACTCCGGCCCAGACCGAGAACCTGCGCAAGTACGTGCTCAACGGCGGCATGATTATTTGCGATTCCGTCTACGGCTCGCCGCACTTCTACGAATCCTCCCTGGCGGTCTTCAACGAGATGTTCCCCGAGTCGCGCTTCCGGGTCATCCCGCCGGACCACCCGCTGTACCACATGCTGCTGCCGATTGAGAAGGTCAAGTACGCCTGCGGCCCTGAGCACGACAAACCGTTCCTGGAAGGGATTTACGTCGGCAGCCGCATCGGCGTATTGCTGGCCAAGCAGGGGCTCGGCTGCGGCTGGGAAGGGAAGACCGATGTCTTCGCGAAGTTGATAGAGCGCGGGCTGAAACCGGAAGCCTATAGCGTCGAGTCCGCGAGGAAGATCGCGCAGAATCTGGTGGCGTACCTCGTCGGTTACGCCCAGGTCGGGCAGATCGAGGGGGCGCCGGAAGAGTTCGGACTGCCGGACCAGAAGACGCCGACCGCCGAATTCGTGCTGGCCCAGGTCAAGCATGAGGGCGCCTGGAATGCGCATCCCGGCGCCGCGCGCTCACTCCTGGCCAAGCTCCAGCAGCGCTCGTCCATCCCCGTCAACCTGAGACGGCTCTCCGTGGATCCCGTCAAGGACGACCTTTCGCCATACCCGTTCCTCTACTTCACGGGCTTGGATGACTTTGTGCTCACGCCGGAAGCGGCAGCCAAGCTGAAAGCTTATGTGGAAAATGGCGGCACCTTGCTGATCAACAACGGCCTGGGGCTGGCCTCGTTCCACCAGGCCGTGCTGCGCGAAATCCCCAAGCTCGCCCCCGGCAAGCAACTGCGGCAGCTTGCGCCGGACCATCCGCTCTTCAGCAGCCTGCACAAGATCACCCGCGTCACTTACACGCCGGTCCTGGAGAAGGACAAGGGCGCCGAGCTCAAGGGCCAGCCCTACCTGTTCGCGGTGACCTTCGGGGATGAGCAGCGCGCCAGGATCGTCTACAGCCCCTACGACCTTGAGGCTGGCTGGCACGAAGTCTACTACCCGCTGGTGCGCGGCTACGATCCCACCTCCGCGCAACAGATCGGGATGAACATCATCATGTACGCCATGACGCACTAGGCGGGGTTATTTGCCACAGAGGCCACAGAGAACACAGAGAATAAACGAGAATGGGGCTTGTGAATTCTCAGAACCTTTTGTTCACTCTGTGCCCTCTGTGTCCTCTGTGTTCTCTGTGGCGAGTAGTTCGGGGCAGTCCTCCAAAAGGGAGACGAGGTAAGGCATGATAGCGACGCGCATGCGTGTTAAGTGCCCAGGTTGCGGAAAAGTGCTTTCTGTTCCGCCCGAAAGAGCAGGCCACTCGGTAGTCTGCTCCTGTTCGCGCAAGTTCAGGATTGCCTCGCGTCCCGGCGGGCCGCCGGCCCCGGCCGCTCACGGGCGCCCTGTGGCGCCACCCAAGGACCACGCCCCGGCGCCGGAGCCGTTGGCGGCGCCGGAGCCGTTGGAACCGGAGGAGGCTGAGGAAGAGCCGCCGGAGATAACCGAGGAAGAGGCTGAGGAAAAGGCGCCGCCTGCGCTGCCCCGTGCCCCCGTTGTGCCCGAGTTGGCTGAGCAGGAAGAAGCGGAGGCCCCGCCCACTTTGGCCGCGGATGTGCCCGCCGAAGCCCGCGAGGCCGTGCAGTCCTTGGCCGAGGCGCGCAGGCAGGTACTGCATGAGATTGGCAAGATCATCGTGGGCCAGCAAGACGTGCTGGACCAGATCCTGACGGCGTTCTTCGCCAAGGGACACTGCGTGCTGATGGGCGTTCCCGGCCTGGCCAAGACGCTCATGGTGAACTGCCTGGCCGACACGATGTCGCTGGAGTTCAAGCGCGTGCAGTTCACGCCGGACCTCATGCCCACGGACATCACCGGCACGACGATCCTGGAAGAAGACGCGGAAGGCCGGCGCAAGTTCGTTTTCACCAACGGGCCGGTGTTCACCAACATCCTGCTTGCGGACGAGATCAACCGCACCCCGCCGAAGACCCAGGCGGCGCTGCTGGAGGCCATGCAGGAGCGGCGTGTGACCGTCTCCGGAGAAACGCACAAGCTGCCCGCCCCCTTCCTGGTGCTGGCCACCCAGAACCCCATCGAACAGGAAGGCACGTACCCGCTGCCGGAAGCCCAGCTTGACCGCTTCCTCTTCCTGATCAAAGTTGACTATCCGACCGAACAGCAGGAGGAGCACATTCTGCTGTCCACCACTCTCGAATCCCTGCCCAAACTTAAATGCGTGCTCAACGCCCAGTCCATCCTGGCCTACCAGGAACTCGTGCGGCGCGTGCCGGTCAGCCCTTTTGTGGCCAATTATGCGGCGCGGCTCGTGCGCGCCACGCGGCCGGGCAGTCCGGACGCGCCCGAATTCATCAAAAAGTGGGTGCGGTGGGGCTGCGGTCCGCGCGCGGGACAGGCGCTGCTGCTGGCGGCCAAGGCCCGCGTGGTGCTGCATGGCAAGTTCAACGTTTCGTGCGAAGACGTGCGCGCCTTTGCGCGGCCGTCCCTGCGGCATCGCCTGGGGCTGAACTTTGCGGCCGTCAGCGAGGGTTACGACACGGACGCAATCGTGGAGCAGGTGCTCAAAGCCATCCCCGAGGAGAAGCCGAAGTAAGAGAAGAGTAACCGTTCACGCCCTCCCCCTGCCCCCTCCCGCAAGGGGAGGGGGTTCATAAGTCCCATATTTCCCATTCATCCCATTCTTGCCTCTGGGAATGGCTGAACGGTTACGAAGAAAGAAGAGGAAAGAAGAGAGCATGGCCGAGAAAGGCGTCTACAAGTTTCTTCCTTCCCAAATGGCCGACCGCCTGCGCGGCCTGGGCATTGCCGTCCGCAAACAGATGGATGGGGGCACGCAGGGCCTGCACCGCTCGCACGCTTTCGGTTCATCCGTCGAATTCGCGGAATATCGCGCCTATACCAAAGGCGATCCGATCAAACGCATTGACTGGGCAGTCTATGCGCGCACGGACCGCTATGTGATCCGCCAGTTCCACGAAGAAGTTGCCGTCCGTTCCCACGTGCTGCTGGACATCTCCGAAAGCATGGCCTTCCGGCAGGAAGGCTCCATGCCTAAGATTGACTACGCGCGCTATCTGGCGGCGGGCTTGATGTACCTTATGATTCAGCAGGGCGATTCCACGGCCCTCATGACCTTCGACAACGAGATCCGCAGCGCGCACGACCCAGTAGCCTCCTTCGTGGGCCTCAAGCCCATGTTGCACGCGCTGGAGGACCTCACGGCGCAGCGCGCAGGCAATATCGAGAAGTCGTTGCACGCGGCTGCCGAGCGGATTCCCGGCCGGGCCCTGGTGGTGGTCATCTCCGATCTGTTGCAGGATTGCCGCGAAGTCTTGCGGGGCATCGGACATTTGAGCCACGATGGCAAGGAGGTCACCGTCTTCCACGTGCTCGATCCCGGCGAGCTGCGCCTGCCTGTCAGCGGGCTGTATGAGATCGAAGCCCTGGAGAGCCACCAGAAACTGGAGGTGGATGTCGAGCAGATACGCGAGATTTATCTGCAGCGCCTGCGCGAATACCTCGACGAGATACGCACCGGCTGCACGAACGCGGGAGCCGATTACATCCTCGTGGACACGAACACCGACGTGCGCGATGCGCTGTACAAGAGGAGCAAACGGCAATGATCGCGGCAGCGGCGGCTTTCCTGTATCTGCTGCCGCTGGCAGCCCTGCCGATCGTCTTCCATTTGCTGATGCGGCGCCGGCGCAGGAAGCTGCTCTTCTCGACACTCATGTTCTTCCACCGGGTGGACCCGCGCTTGAGCGCCCGCCGCAGGCTCCAACAATGGCTCTTGCTGCTGGCGCGCGTGCTGCTCATCGCCACCGTCCTGCTGGGGCTGGCGCGGCTGACGATCAAGTCTTACGGCGGCGTGCTGGGCCTGGGCGGCAAGCAGTCCGTGGTCGTCCTGGTGGACAACTCCGCTTCAATGGATGCGCCCGGCCCCGGCGGCCAGCGCACGAAGCTGCGCATCGCGGTTGAAAGCGCGCGCGCCCTCCTGGCCAACCTGGACGCGGACGCC
>JBEKKG010000445.1:0-6358 GCA_050010835.1 Planctomycetota bacterium | reverse complement strand
GCACAGCATCATCCACCGCGACATCAAGCCGGGGAACATCATAGTCACGCCGGAGGGCGTAGCGAAGATTCTGGACCTGGGCCTTTCGAAGGCCATCGGCGGCGATGAACACACGTTCCATACGCAAACCGGCGTGGCGCTGGGAACGCCGCACTACCTGAGTCCCGAACAGGCCAGCGGGGACAAGAGCATTGACGGGCGGGCGGACATCTATTCGCTGGGTGCGACGTTCTATCATCTCGTGACAGGCCAGACGCCCTTCCAGGGTTCCACGGCGGCAGTCATCATGACCAAGCACCTCAATGAGCAGTTGATTAACCCACAGGACATTGTGGAAGACCTCCCCGATGGCGTGGCCCACGTCATCATCCGCATGATGGCCAAGGAACCGCACGACCGCTACCGCGACTGCAAGGAGTTGCTCGACGACCTGGAACTGGTGATAGCCGGGAAAGACCCCAGCAGCCAGGCGATTGACGTGGGCAAGTCGTCTGTGGCTATGGCGCGTGTGGCGCGGCCAAAGAGGCCGGCCGGGAGCGCGCCAGCCCCCCGCCGCATGGCTGTGCCGCCTGTGGGCCTGCGGCAGCACGTCCTCGTCGCACGAAAACGCGGGCCAGAGGATGGCGCTGTGGATGGCACTGCGCAGCCGGCCCGCAGTAGCACGCCAGTGGGTAAGTACATCGCCATCGGCGCGCTGGGTCTGGGTGCGCTGATTCTGCTGCTGGCGCTGCTGCTGGGCGGCGGCAGAGACAAATCAAGCAACCAGGCAGCTTCCAATGCCTCTATTCCGTCCACTTCGTCCACGCATGACGCCGAAGCCGCGGCAAAGTTGAAGGCCGAACAAGCGCGGCTAAAGGAGGATGCCGCCCGTCTGGAAGACAAGCGCAAAGCCGAAGAAGTTAAATTTGAGGAGGAAAAGCGCAAGCTGGCCGAAGGGCTGCGGAAGCTCGAAGAAGCGCGGTCGGCAGTGGAGGCCGAGGCGAAGAAGAAGGCCGAAACCGCGGCCACGAAGGCAGAGCCGCCGCCTGTGCAGCCGGATGCCAAGGCAACCCAGGCTGACACCAAGGCAGGCAATACGCCTGCGGCACAGGCCGACGCCCGCGCCGCCAAAACAGAGCAGGCCTTCGGCGCCGTCCTAAAGGAGACCGCGCCGCTCTTGGCGCAGCATAAGCTTGCCGACGCGATTGCGCTGCTGGAGCGGAAGGCGAAAGACCCGGCTTGGGCCGACGCGGCGGAGTTGCTGAAACAAGAGAAGGCGGACTTGGAGTCGGTGGTGGAACTGCGCAAGGCGGCGATTGAGGCGTTGCGGAAGCAGGTTGGCAAGCAGGTGACGTTGAAGAAGGGGGGGACGCTGTTCAAGGGCAAGGTGCTCGCGGAAGGGAAGCCGGACGCGGTGACGCTGGACATGGGCAACGGCGCGCAGATGACGTTCACGGCGGCGATGCTCTCGCTGGATGACGTGGCTGAGTTTGCGCCGCCAACCGGCAACGTGGGCGCGGACTTGCGGCAGCGGGGCATCCTGTACCTGGCTGCGGGGAATGCAACCAAGGCCAAGGAATACTTCAGCCAGCCCAAAACACTCAACCCCGAACCGTACCTCGACAGAATTTCCGCGCAGGAACTTGGCGAGATCGAAGCGGCGGCGGTGAAATCCTGGGAGAAGGCGGAGAAGTTGTTCGCGGCGAAGGAAATGAAGGGGGCCAAGGCGGCGTATGAAACATTTGAGCGCGACCACGGCAAGACGCAGACGGCGGCGAAGCAGGCCGGTCCGCTAAAAGAGCGCTACGACGCCATCGAGAAGGTGCTCGGCCCCGCGCCGGAACTGGCGCTCAACCTGGGCGGCGATGTGAAGATGGAGCTGGTGCTGGTGAAAGCGGGCGAGTTCATGATGGGGTCGGACAACGAGGGCGGCAACGAAGAGAAGCCTGCCCACAAGGTGAAGCTCAGCAAACCGTTCTACATGGGGAAATGCAAAGTCACGGTGGCCCAGTTCCGGGCCTTCGCGGACGCGACAAAGCACGTCACCGAAGCGGAGAAGCCGGGCGAAACCTGGACCTGGAAGGATGGCAGGTGGCAGGGCGTGAAGGGCGCGAACTGGCGGACGCCTGGCTTTCCGCAGGAAGACAACTGCCCGGCCAGCGTGATAGCCTGGAATGACGCCCAGGAATTCTGCAAGTGGGCAGCAAAGAAGACAGGCCGGAGCCTCTGCCTCCCGACCGAAGCGCAGTGGGAATACGCCTGCCGCGCGGGCACGACAACGAACACGGGCAACACTGACTCGGACTTGGAGCCACCCCCCTGGCTGAACAAGAACTCAGGGACGCAAACGAAGAAGCCGAACGCCTGGGGCCTGTACGACATGCACGGGCACATCTGGGAATGGTGCCGAGACTACTTCAGCGAAAAGTACTATGTGGATTCCCCGCCCGTTGACCCGAAAGGCCCGGCGAGCGGCGGAGCCCGTGTGGTGCGCGGCGGTAGCTGGAGTGATAACGGCCCGGACCTTTGCCGCGCGGCCCACCGGCACGGGTCCGATCCTGGCTTCCGGCACGCCGCCCTCAGCTTCCGGTGTGTGCTGGACTTTTGACCCGTTATCTTTTTCGCTGTTAGGCCCTTCACGAAAACCAAACGGGAGCTGGGAATATAAGGCTTCGCGCCGATTCAGGCCTAAGTTATTTCATAGCCGGTGCAGCAATGCGTTCCTCGAATAGTTTGACCACTTCCGGATTGCGCCAGCCATCCAGCCCGGAGCTGGCTACGGAATATGGGGTGCTGCCATCCCTGGCTTTGAGCCGTGGATCGGCATGTTGTTCCAACAACAGCTTCACGATATCGGCGTGTCCATCGAACGCAGCCCAGTACAGGGGCGTCTGGCCGATGTTGTTTTGAGCGTCAACGTTCGCATGCGCGGCCAGCAGCGCTTTCACTACGTCCGGGCGGTCGGTGTCGGCGGCCCAATGCAGCGGCGTGCAGCCGGACGAATCCTTCTCGTTCACGGCTTCTGGATGGTGCTTGAGAATTGCCAGCACCTTGTCGAGAGCGCCCATTTCGGCGGCCTCATGCAACTCGGAGGCACGGGCCGTGCCGTAGAGCGTGCAGACGATGAGGCCCAACCACCATCCGGTGCGCCTGGTGGACCGCGGCCTCGACGGGCGCAGCTCGAATGGCTCCGCGTCTTGCATTTATTTTCCCTTGTAATCTCCGTGCAGGAACGCATCCCGCAGCTTGGCGCGCTGGGGATCGGATTCCGGCAGCGCTTTCCACGCCTCCCGTGCCTTAAGGATGTCTGTAACGGTTTGGGCGCTGTAATCCTTGAGAACGCCCTTGATGTATTTTTCAAGGTCCTGTTCCGCGCCGATTTGCAGATAGGCGCACACGTAGTTGGTTCGCAGGGCAGAGGGGTTCTTGTCAATCTTCTCCCAGTTCATGCCGTCTTCCTTGGCCGCCTTGAAGGCGCGCACAAAGAGCGGCCAGCCGATGTCATCCCGAAAGTGCGTGAACATCTTCTCGACATCGCCGCCCAATTGCTTGGCGTGCGTCTCCGCGACCTTGGGCATCAAGTCGGTCTCGATTTGCACGGCGGTCATGAGCGGGAACGGGCTGCGGTGGTCGGCCCACCAATCCAGCGGCCAGCCGCCGCTGACCAACTTGCCCGTGAAGAGGTTCACCAGGGTGTCCGATTGCGCACCGACATACCCGCCGCAGAGCGCGCCCGCCACGCTGAGGCCCAGCAGCATATACGTTTTCTTGATGGTCTCTGCGCGGGCCGGGCTCAATTCGGTAGCCGCAAACAGATTGTCGGATGTCATTGAACGAAGGATACCATCCCGAGAGCTCAGGCCGGCTTACTCCAATGACCCGGAGCGGCGTGGTGGATCACAAAACCGTCGAGCGGCCCGCTTCGTGATCCCGCAGAGCGCGCACAGCGAGGGAAATGACTACACCGCAAGCCGCGGTCGCGGTCCAGGGCGGTCCATTAGGTTCGCGGGCAGAGTTCCTGCCGCCCCCGCTACCGGGCGCTCACCAGAAACACCGCCACTTCTGCCAGCAGGTTCGGCATCAGGCTCACCTTGCGGTGTCCGGCGAGGAAGTAGCGCCGCTCCACCGCCAGGCCCTCCAAGGCGGCCAGGGCTTCGAAATCCTCCACGGTGAGGAAGTGAATGTTGGGCGAGTCGTACCATTCGTACGGAAACAGCTTGGTGCGCGGCGCACGGCCGCTGGCCAGCATGGAAAGCCGCACCCGCCAGTGGCCGAAGTTGGGAAAGGCCACGATCCCCCGGCGCCCGACGCGCAGCATTTCGCGCAGCACCTTCCGCGGCTGGCGGGTTTCCTGCAAGGTCTGGCTGAGGATCACGTAATCGAAGGCAAGGTCGGGATAATCGGCCAGCCCTTCGTCGATATCGCCTTGAAACACGGAGACGCCGCGGGCGATGGCGCGGCGCACTTTTTCGCCGGCAATCTCGACGCCGCGCGCGTCCACGTTCTTGTTCGATGCCAGCCACTGCAGCAGTTCGCCCTCGCCGCAGCCCAGGTCCAGCACGCGCGCGCCGGGCGAGATGATGTCGCCGATGATGGCGTAATCGCTGCGCCCCAGCAACTCGCGGACGAATGCCTGCTTGGCCACTACGGCGGTCATGCCGCTCGCTCCAGCGTGCTCGCCAGGAAGCCGCGGATCAACTCGGTCTGCTCCGCCACGTCCACCAGGAAGGAGTCGTGCCCGTAGTTGGAAGGCAGCTCGGCGTAAGCCACGTCGCAATTGCGCGCCCGCAGCGCGCGCACGATCTCCTGCGATTGGTAGCTCGGGTACAGCCAGTCCGAGCTGAAGCTGATCACCAGGAAGCGCGCCTGGGCCGGCGCCAGCGCCGCGGTGAGCGAGCCCTGGCCATTCGTCAGGTCGAAATAATCCATCGCCTTGGTGATGTACAGATACGAATTGGCGTCGAAGCGGCCGACGAACTGGCTGCCGCGGTAGCGCAGGTAGCTTTCCACTTCGAAATCCACTTCGAAATCGAAGCCGAAATTCTCCTTGCCGCGCAGCCGGCGGCCGAATTTTTCGCGCATCGAATCGTCGCTCATGTAGGTGATGTGGCCCACCATCCGCGCCACCGCCAGGCCGCGCGCCGGCAGTTGCTTGCCGTAGTAGTCGCCGCCGTTCCAGTCCGGGTCGGCCATGATTGCTTGCCGCCCCACTTCGTTGAAGGCAATCTGCTGCGCGCTGTGGCGCGTGGTGGTGGCGATCGGAATCGCCGAAACCACGCGGTCCGGATACGCCACAGCCCATTCCAGCGCCTGCATACCCCCCATCGACCCGCCAGTGACCGTCAGCAGCCGCGGAATGCCGAGCTTATCGATCAGCATCTTCTCCAGGCGCACCATGTCGGAAATCGTGATCACCGGAAACGACATGCCGTAGGGGCAGCCGGTCGCCGGGTTGATCGAGGACGGCCCCGTCGTCCCGCGGCACCCGCCCAGCACGTTGCTCGATATCACGAAGTATCGATTGGTGTCGAACGCCTTGCCGGGGCCGATCATGTTGTCCCACCAGCCCGGCTTGCCGGTTTCCGGACTGATCCCGGCCGCGTGCGCATCGCCCGAAAAAGCGTGCAGAACCAGGATCGCGTTGGTCCGCGCAGCGTTCAACTGGCCGTACGTTTCGTAAGCCACGTCCACCGGCGCGAGCGTGGCGCCGCTGTCGAGCGCAATCGAATCGAAGCGGACAACACTGGCCTCAACGATCATGCGGGAGAGTTCTTATGATAGCAGAGCGGGGACTGACCTCTCTGTCCCCGGCCCACACCCCCCGGCCCCACACCGCGCAGGTCATTTCCCCTTCCGACCCTTGCCGGAAGATATGAACTTGTAAATTTGCGATCCCGCGCAAGCGCGCCGTCCACCAGCCCACGACTCCATCCAAGTGTATGTTTCTACACGGTAGAATCTATACTATTGCGCCGAAGCGATGGGATTTCCTGCGCTGTCAACCCCCTATAAATAGCCATTGCCGCTGCTTGCCCCTTCGCCGCGAACGACGTATCATCGTGGCAGATAACGTGCAATTCCGGTTGAGCTAACTCAGAAGGCTCGGCCGGCCTTAACTCGGGTCCAACGGTAATGCAGTCTGATGGAGGGTATATAAATGGCAACTAGTCCGGCGGTGATGGCGCCATCGCGCCCCATAGAAGATCCCCTGGCGCACTTGGCGCGCACCAATGTTGTAGAGTATCCCAAAGGTCAAACCATCTACAGTCAGCAGCAGCCTTCGCTGGCCGTCTATCTGGTGATCAGCGGCAAAGTCAAGGTCTCGCGATTGGCCGGCGATGGACGGCAGGTGGTGGTGGATATTTACCGGCCGGACGAC
>JBEKKG010000444.1:0-6378 GCA_050010835.1 Planctomycetota bacterium | reverse complement strand
TGTGCCCGTGGTCGGGTCAAAAGCTGTCACTGTCTTGGTCGCGCCGGTCCCCGCATTCAATCCGCTGGTCATGGTAAAGTTATTGGGGTAATTGAGCAGCACCGCAGCCGGTGTCACGCCCTTGAGGTGGTCGGATTGGAAAATCGTCTGGCTATTGAGCGTGGTGACAAAGCCGTTCACCGCGTTGGCAGGGAGGTTGGTAACAGACGGGATATTTATTGAGAAGTTGTCTCCAACCCCGCCGCCGAAGAATTTATCAAGCGTGATTGTGCCTGTAAGCGGGTCGAACGAGGTGATCGTCCAAACAATGTTGATGGCGGCCCCGCTCTTCATTGACATAGTCTGGCTGGCGAACGGCCCGCTATTGAGCAGATCGGTGGACGAGAAGCCGCTGGAGGGAACGGAGCTAACCGTTCCTCCCGGGAGGCTCGTGACCGTTCCTGGGGTTCCTGCAGGTGGCACTAAGCCAGTGACCGATCCCGTGGTGGCGGCCGGAACAGTGTTAATTGAGAAGTTGTCATTTGTGGCGCCGGTAAAATTACTGTTAAGCGTGAAGGTTCCCGAGATTGCGTTGAAAGCGTTAATCGTCCACGTTTGGTTTAGTGCAGCGCCGCTCGTCATCGTAAGCGTTAGCCCGACAAACGGCCCTGGGCCGGACAGATTGTTCGAGAAGAATTGAGGAGAGATAAAGGTGAAAGTGTCACCAATGGCGCCGGTAAAAACACTGTTAAGCGCACAGGTTCCCGTAGGCGGGTTGAAGGCGTTAACCGTCCACGTTTGGTTTATTGCAGCGCCGCTCGTCATCCTAAGCGTTAGCCCGGCAAGCGCAAGCGGTGGTTGGGTGATCAGGCCGGTCGAGGAGAACAGAGCGGGAAAGGTAAAAGTATCGCCCACCGCGCCGCTGAACGGACGGTTCAGCGTGCAGGTTCCCGTAGCTGGGGCAAAGGCGTTAACCGTCCACGTTTGGCCCACTCCAGCACCGCTCGTCAACTTAAGCGTTTGCCCGACAAACGGTCCTTTGTTGATCAGGTTGGCCGAAGTGAACTGGACGGGCACGAAGAAAGCACTGACTTGCCCCGTCGCGGCGGTGGTTGGACCGTTGGCCGCAATATCGTACTCAAACGCTGTGCCCACTGTGGCCGTTGCCGTATCCGGGCTGCTGATGAAAGGCCGCTCCGGCTTATAGACAATGAGTTGCAGCACCTTGGTGCCGGTGCCCGCCGCGTTGGTGGCGCGCAAAGTCAAATGGAAGGGGCGCCCTGCCGAGTTGACCGTGGGCGTGCCGGATAACAGTCCCAAGGTAGTATCGAGGGTGAGGCCATCCAGGAAATTTGGCTCCAACTGCAAGGGCAGCGCGCGAACGTAGAAAGTGTCCCCCCCAGTCAGCCCTGCCAGAGCGCTGTTGACGGTGAGCGCCCCTGTGGACCGGTCGAAGGCCGTGATGGTTACCGTCTGGTTGACCGCCGCGCCTGAAACAACCGTCAGGGGATGCCCCACAAACGGCCCCTCATTTATCAGACCGGCCGCAGTGAACTGCGTGCCCGAGGCTACCGCGGTGACTGTGGCATCCACGGTTATGGAGAAGGCCTGGGGGTTGTTGTTGGCGGTGATGGTGTAACTAAAGGGCCGCCCTACCGCCGCAAACGCTGTGTCCGGGCTGCTGATAATGGGCACCAGACCCGGGATGATACTGAGGCTCAGTTGCCCCGTCCCCGTCCCCCCGCCGTTGGTGGCTGTAAGGGCGACGCTGAAATTGCCGAGGGTTGTGGGAGTCCCCGAGATCACCCCCGTGCCCGGGTCCAATGTCAGACCGGGCGGCAAACCTGTCGCGGGCGGCAGTTGTGCCGCGGTATAACTGGTCGGGTTGCCCGTGGCCGTGATCGTGTAGCTGAACGGTTGATTCAGGACTCCCTGTGCCACCGCCGCGCTGGTGATCACCGGCGCCGCCGGCATCACTGTCAGGACCAGCGTCTGGGCGTCATGGCCCCAGGAGTTCGTGGCAGTGATCGTCACGTTGGTTTGTGCTTCGTTGAGCGGCACGCCGGAAATAAACCCGCTCAGGGTGTCCACCGTCAGACCGGTCGGCAACGGCAAACCGATCAACTGGCCCTGAGCGTCGAAAGAGGTGGGCTGGCTCTTAGCGTCGAAACTGGCGGGGGCGAAATGGGCCTGGATGTTATAGGTGAAAACCTTCCCAACTGTCGCCGTGGCGGCCAGGGGGCTGTAGATGGCCGGAGCTTGCGAGGAGACGTTCAGCACCAGTATCTGCGACCCTGTGCCCCCGGCGTTACTGGCTGTCAGGACCACGGGGAACGTGCCTGTCACGCTGGTCGTCCCGGCAATTTGCCCCGTCGAGGTGCTGATGAACAGGCCCGGCGGGAGACCGGCGGCGTTGAAACTCGTCGGGTAATTCGTGGCCGTGACGATGTAGTTGATATAGGCCCCCACCGTCACATTGAGTGTCTGGGGACTGGTGATCAAGGGGCTGGTATCGCCGATCTTGGCCAGGTAGACGTCGCGGTCGTCAATGCCATAGACCCATTGCCCATCCAATTGAAGTGCAGCCACCCCGGACACCGTCCCCGCCGGCTGCAGCGCGCCGGTGACGATTCTGGGCGACGTGGCCCCTACAACAGGGCTCTTGGGCAGCATCCGGCTGATTGGGCCGGATTGGATCCCCAGGAGGTAAGCGAGGTCCCCTATGGCCTCGGACGGATCAGGCATGACGCTCCCGTCCGGGAAGGTGATGGTGGCCTTGAACGGCGCAGGGTATTTGTCGCCCGGCGCAGGTGGTAGTGGAGCGATATCCGAGTATGCGTCGAATGTGTGGTAGAACTCACCCTCGGTAAAGCCTGTGACGTACGCATTGCCTTGGTTGTCGGTTACCAGCCCTCGGACCTCACTCCATGTGTCCAAGGCGACAGGAAGGATGGGCGGGACCGCCCTCACCATATTGTCCGTCAGGAACGAGTGAGCGGTAGAGCCTAAGTAAGTGGAGTAGACCAACGGTGTCCCGCTGGGATTGAACTTGGCAAGAAAACCATCGGCATTGCTCTTGGATAAACCGCTCACGCCTTTGGCGCGCGCGGACTGCAAGGTGTTGGTCTGGGGCGCCAGGGGAAAATCGTCTGATTGTGTGGAGCCGGCGACGTATATGGCGCCGCGGCTGTCCACCACAATGCGCCGGGCCTCATCGTCTCCGGCGCCGCCAAGGTAGGTGGAGAACAGCAGCGCATTGCCCAAGTAGCTGATCTTCGAGACGAAAGCATCCTTTGTTCCCGGCGGGCCGCCGTTAGTGGCCTGCACGGGCAGGACCGTCGGCGAGATCGTGGGGAAATCGCTGGACTTGGTGTACCCGGCTAAATATACGTTGCCCCCGGCATCCACCGCCACGCTGTTGGCCTGGTCCTCGCCGCTGCCCCCAAGGTACGTCGAGAAAACGAGCAGCGAACCCGAGGGATTAAGCTTGGCCACGAAGGCGTTGGACGGGACGGGGGCGGTTGAATTGTTCTGGGGCTGGAGCGGGGAGGCGAGCGGGAAATCCGGCGAGGTCGTGAAGCCCACCACGTAGCAGTTGCCCGAGGCGTCAGTGGTCACTCCCATCGCGCCATCGTTGTTATGCCCGCCAAGATAGGTGCAGAAGAGCATCACCAGCCCGTCTGCCCTGAACTTCGCCACGAAGCCGTTGGATCCATTGGGGGCGGTCGAATTGTTCCGGGGCTGGAGCGGGTTGGCTGTGCTGAGATTCGGCGAAGTGGTTGTCCCCACGACGAACACGTTGCCTGCACTGTCCAGTGCCAGGTCATTGCACACATCGTCGAACTCGCCGCCCAACAAGGTGGAGAAGACAACGTCGTTGCCCCCGGGGGTGAACTTGGTTATGAACGTGTCTATCCCGCCGGCGTAAACATGCAGCGCATTTTTCAAATTGAAGCTCGACGAATTGGTTGTGCCGGCGACGACTGGCGCGTTGTCGGAGCCTACCGCCACGGCGACGCCGACGTCGTCCCTTCCTCCGCCCCAATACGTCGAATAAACGAGTTGGGAGGAGTCCTGGTTGAACTTGCTCAGAAAAGCATGGTAGGCCCCCGGCCGGTTGGGGACCTCCAGATATTGGAGTAATGTGGGTGGATGGTCAATACCATAGGCAGCACTATAAGTGTAATCCTGCAACCAGCTAAGAACCGGGAATTCGAAAGAGTTTGTGAAGCCGGTGACATAAGCATTGCCTGCTGAATCCAGGGCAATGCCCATCCCGCCATCGTCGCCGCTGAGGTCGCTGGGGGCGGCTTCCGTACTCGGCAGATCACCGTAGAAGGTGGAATAGACCAGCACCGGGTCAATGACCAATGGCTTGCTGGGATCGTACTTCGCGACCTCAAAGCTCACCATCCGCGTCCCTGGCCCGCTCTCCCCTTGAAGCACGTACCGTCCCGCCACTTCGCTTTTCACGCCGCCGGCCACTTGGTAAAGGACCGGTTTGTGCTGGCGGACTTCTTTCCCTGTGACTGTAAGAACCAAGTCCCCCCGCGCGTCAACCTCGGCCTTCTCGGCCCCGGTCACTGCCAGCTTGATGGCTGCCGGGTTCGCGCCCGGCGCGACCACAAAGTCGTATTCGAGCTGCTTTTGATTTCCGTAGTAGACTGCGTCAATCCCCGGATACAGGCCCGCGTAAGCGACCTTCGAGTAGGTCGTCACATCCGTAATCGAACGGTTGCCGAAGAAGTAGTTGCTCTTCCCTGGCAGCTCACTCGCCCCGCTGATCGCCGGATGCGGGTTCGAGCCGACGAAGGCCAGGCGCAAAACGGCCGGCGGCGTCTCCGCGCCGCTCGGTCTCCCCTTCTCCAGTTTCCGCGGCTTCTGGAGCGAAAAGACCGCCTCCTTCTCACACAGGAACAGCACATAGCCCCGGCCGTGGGAAAGATACTTTACTTCTTGGCCGGTCTGGCCATGGTTCACCTCAAAGGCCAGTGGCAGCGCAGCCAGCGCATTCTTCACGCGCTGCTGGGCCGGTGAGTTGCTCTTGCTGCTCACCGCCTGCGCCCCGCCCCCTGCCTCGTTTGCCGCGGCCGGAGACTGTGGCCTGGCCGTGTCGCCGGCCCTATTCCCGAATTTCGAAGCTGCGCAACACAATAAAGCAACCGCGCCGAGCACGATTGCGCATGCGATTGGAGCTCGCGAACTGGTGGGCATGTTCAACCAGCCTTCCTGCTGCCTTCAGCAGCCTAGACCCCCACGATTCAGTCCTGCAAAACCCGACAAACCCCATTATTTCCATAACCACGAACCGGCCAAATGTCCAGCAAATTTTGGCCGGGGACTGGCGGCCGGTGGCCCGAAGGCCCCGACCTGCGTTGTGTTAGTGACGGCACGAACTGGAAAGCATACTTTGTTTATTCCAGATTCTCTCTCCAGGGAATCAAGAACCCGCAAGACGCCGGATCAGCCCCCTGCCACGCGCTCGAACACTTCGAAGAGCCGCTGGTGGCACGCTCCCAGCGTATAGCGTGCCAGGTAGCGCTCGCGGGCTTTCTCGCCGTACTGCCGCAGCGCGGTCCGGTCCGCCAGCATTGCGTTCAGAGCCTGGGCCAGCAGCTCCGGGGTGGCATCCTTGGAGACCAACTTCCCCGTAATGCCATCCGCAACTGTTGACCCGATCGCGCCATGCTGGGTGGCCAGAACCGGCAAGCCGCTTGCCATGGCCTCCAGGATGACCAGCGGCTGCCCCTCGTAGGGATAGCGCGTAGGCAGACAGAAGACGTCTCCCCCAGCCAGGAAGGGGGCCTTGCCGGCACCCGAGACCTCACCCACAAATGAGATATATGGCCCCAGCTTGTCATGCTCAATCAGGTTCTCGACCTCCGCCCTCAGAGCTTCTTCCCGCCACGCCCCAGCCACCTTCAGGCGGACTTGCGGCCTGGACTGCCGCAGCAGCCCAATGGCCTTGATCAGTTCCAGGATCCCTTTGGTTCTGGTCAGCGCGGACATGAACAGAATGGTTTCCAGCCTCTGGCTTCCGGCTTCCGGCTCAATCCGCAGTTGCCAGGCGCCAGGGTCAGGCACACCATTCTCCACTACGAACACGCGTTCATCCGGCACCAGCCCTTTGAACACTGCCCTGAATTCGTCCGCCAGGACGATCACCGCCCCCGCCGCGTTCAAAGCCGCCGTCGCTGCGACCTGGAAAAAAGCGCCGCCTTCCTGGTCATACACGTGCCGGAAATAGCCGCCGTGCAAATGGAGCACCACGGGCCGTAGCAAAGCGCGGGAGCACAGAACGAACAACGCGTCGCGCAGGAACGCCGGCACGTTCTGCGAAATAGGGACATACACCAGCGCGACCCCAGGGGTGATGCAACGCCACAGCAGTTGGCCGGT
>JBEKKG010000443.1:0-6389 GCA_050010835.1 Planctomycetota bacterium | reverse complement strand
ACCCTCGCCACGCCGGCGGCAAGCGTGAGCGCGTACTTGCCGGCCTGGGCCTCGCAGGTCACGCCGTTCACCGGCTCTTTCAGCGACCAGCCCGCCGGAGCGATGATGGCCAGCGTGCCGCCGGGGGAATCCGCGGGGAGGCTGAGGGTCAGAGTGTCCCCCGCGGCCAGCAACGTGGCGGCTTGTGGGGCCTCCAGACCGAATGTCTTCCACTGCACCTGGCCGGCGGCGCCGAGCGTGAGCGTCGTGCCGGTGGGCCGCACCTGGACCGCAGCCGCAGTGCCGGCCATGCGCACGTCCTCGGCCGTGGCAGTTGCCGCGTCTGGGGCAAGCAGGGCGTAATCGCTGCCGAACGCGCCCGCTGCTTTGATTATTTTCCCGTCAGCCAACGCGGTAAACTCAGGACTCTGTTCCTGCCGTGGCCGCGGGAAGATAGCCACATAGTACGCGCCGTCGCCCGGCTGCTGCAGGTGCAGCAGGTCTTCGTATTCAGGCACCCGGCTGTTGTCCGGGCCGCCGTAGCGGAGCGTGTGGCGCGGTGTGCCGGCCGGACTGGCGACGAAGAACTCAACGTCCATCTCGAACTGGCCGATGGCTGTGTAGCGGTTGCCGGCGGGCAATTCTCGCGCGGGCAGGAGCTTGGCGCCGGGCTTGTCGGCGAGAAAGGCCGCGAGGTCCTTGGTCTGCTCGGGAGCCCCGATCTTTTCGGAAAGCGTCCAGAACTGCCAGGCGGTGGGCTGGCCGCCGCTGGTAGTGTCGTGGACGACAATGTAGGCCGGCCCGGCAGGCTCGGTGTCCTTAAGGAAGAGCACCTGCCGGGTCCAGTCGAGCTTCGGCTCCTTGGCGGGGACGACTCGGGGGAAAGCGGGCGGCGCGAGCGTGGGGAACCAGTCGCGGTCGTCAGCCTTTGTAGAGGTGAAGCGCGCGCGCACGTAGTCGGCTCCCCCTCCCCCTACCCCCTCCCGCAAGGGGAGGGGGAACAGGGCCACAGCTTGCGGCTCAGTCTTGACCAAGAGCCCGAACGGCGCCTTGGGGTCGCCGGGCGCGCCCCAGTTGCGGGCCAGGCGGACGCCGTCGCGGAGCAGTTCGTGCCGGGCCGAGTAACCCGTGTCCACGTTGAAGCAGGTGCTCAGTGGTTTGCCGCGGCCGAACCATTGCGAGAAGCCGCCGATGCCCGGCGTCCAGACATCGAGATTCCGCAGGTAATCGGTATGGGAGAGGAGAATGAGGTAACTCTCATTCGGCGTGTTGAAGGCCGAGCGGAAAAATACGCCCAGGTTGGGGAACAGGTCGCTGGACCAGGCGGGCGCCTGCGCAGGGAGCCGGCGGTCCTGGTAGTAAGGCTCGAAACCGCCCAGGCGTCCGTCGCCCATGAACGTGGGGCAGCCAAGTTCCTTCCACGTCCACTGCATGACCTGCGAAAAGGCGGGATCGGATTTGGCCGTCATCCGCGCCGCCACGCCGAAGACCGCGTGCTTGTCGCCGCTGGTCCCGCGGCCCCAGGCGCCGGTGGCGCGCAGGTTGCCGCGCTGGGGGTCGCGCGGGGTTTGGGTCTTGGCGTAGTAGAGGAGAAACTTCTTGAGCCGCGGGTCGTTCGTGAAGTCGTGGAACCCGGCGCGTTGGGCCGCGACGGCATACGTGACCAAGGGTTCGAGCGAGACGACGCCGTAATGGGAGCCTTCCGGGAGCCACTCACCGTTAGGACCGACATCATCGCTGAGCCACTTATCCTCCCACTGCGTGGCGCGTTCGGCCCAGGTCTTGGCCATAGGGTGATCGCGCAGCAGAGCGGCAATGACGCCCAGGGAACAGGTGTACGAGATGCTCATGTTGGGGTTGCCCGAGTGGTAGCCGCGTTCCATGTCCCACGTCTGCGGGTCCGCCATTTGGTAGCCCAGATACGCCATCTGGGCGCGCATTAGCGTGCGTTCCTCCGCGGTGAGCAGGCCGGAATCAATGGCGGCGTCGTACATGGCGGCGGTACGCACGGCGCTGCGCATGACGTCGAAGTTGCCCAGTAGAGCGAGAAAATCGCGGAGCGGTTTCAGCGCAGCGTCAATCTCGGCCTTGGTGCGTTTGTCAGCGGGTTTCGCCAGCAGACTAAGGATGCCGGCGGCGTCCTCGTTATGGCTGATCGTTTTCAGTAGCTCGGCATCCTCGGCGGCGCGTTTCCGGAGGGCATCAAGTTCGGCCTGATCCACGAACAGCCGGGGATGCGGTTGCGCAGGGTCGGCCGGCCAGTCGAGGACCATGTCCTTGACGCGGTCCAGCCTGTCGCCCACCAGCGGCGCACCGCTGCCGACTGTCCAACTGCGCTTGCCCTTGGCGAGCGTGGCCTTGAGCGTGACTGTGCCATCCGCGGCATAAGTGACCGGGAGACGCTTGCGCTTCCAGTTCTCCCAGGATTGCGGGATCATTTCCAGGTTCCAGGTCTTGAACCCGCCATAGGTCAGCGGCGCGACGGGGTCCGCCCACACAGTCGGGTTGCGGGCCGTCAGGCGCAATTCTTTTCCGTCCTGGCCGGCCAGTTTCAACGCCCACGAGCAATCAGGAAAGATGTTCGCGATGCTGGTGTTCGGACAGATCCAGGTGAAGGGTTGGTCCCCCGGCGTCAGAGGCGCCGTGCGGTCGGCGCGCGACCACTGCCCATAGCCTTGCAGAGTCACCGCCTGTTTGACGCCTGGCACGGGTGGGAAGCGGAAAATGATATCCCATCCGGGCCGTTCATTGACGACCGCCATCTTCCAGCGCACGCCATTGTCCCCGGCAACAACCGTGGCCCTGAGTTCCGCGAGGTCACGGTCCAGGAACGCATAAAAAAATGACACTCGTGCCAGCACCGGACCATTTTCACTCAGTGCGCCCATGAATCCGGCGAGTTTCCACATGCCGGTGAGTAAACTGCTGCCCGCCCAATTACCGTCGCCTAACCGCATGCCTACCAGCGGGCCAGGCGCTTCTTGCACAGGGATCGGCACGTAGGGGTCGTCGTCGACCCGCAACCGGACGCCGAACTTGCCCGTTGTGATCTCGACCTGCTTGCCTTCTCTCTTGACCTGCAGGTCCGTCGCCACGGCGTCCTTCGCGCGCTCCTTGCCGAAACTCAAGGTATACGAGACGGAGCTCAGGGGCTTCAAGCCGGGCACAACAAAGTAAAGCCGCGCCTTCTTAACGAATTTCTTCTCTCCGTACTCGATGTCTGTCAGTTGCGCCGCCACGGGTCCTTCAGGACCGACCAGCCGGACAGAATCGGCGACACAGCCGCCCTCCGGGGCGGTAAACGGATAGCTGACCAACTCCGGGCCGTAAGTCTGATTCAGTTGCTCACGCACCGTGATGGTTTGTGTCTCGGCTGCCGCCGCGGCGGATTTCTCAACACAGAGGACACAGAGGAACACAGAGGAAAAGACATTGGAAACAACAGTAAATCCTTTCATTGTACACCCCCTCCGTTCCTCTGTGTCCTCTGTGCCCTCTGTGTTTAATGAGTTCTACTTCTGCTCTGCGGGCGCGTCCTTGCCCCAAGCCTCGAATTCGCAGAGCGCGCACCACTTGGGTTCTTCGGCAACGAGGTCCTTCAGCTTCAGCCACGTCACCGTGCGTTTCTTGATTGGGAATTCCTGCCCATCCGCGGTCTTCTTCAGCGCGAGCTTCTCCGTGCTGCCGTCGGAGAACTCGATCGTGCCTTCCTTCCAGAACGAGTCATGCGGCCAGGCTGCGCGGAGAAAGATGATGAGCTTGTCAATCTCGACGGGCCGGCCGAAGTCCAGCCGCCACCAGATATCCGGCTCTTTCTGCGGACCCCAGGAGCCGCAGCCGTGCACGTCGTTGTTCTTGCGGCTGCCGTCAATGGCGCAGCGCGCGGCGAACTCCTTCTTGTTGTATTCGCTGTTGCTGGTGGCGTGCGGATACGACGTGGGCTCCGTCGTGTTGGCCGCGGTGGGGTTCAGCGCCACGTTGCGGTAGTCGCTCGCGATCTTGCGCGGTTCCGTGTAGATGGGGACCTTGGCGGGAGCGTCAGCCGCAAGCGCCGCACTCACCGTGAGAGCCAGAAGAACTGCCGTTGCCAGTCGTGACATTACCGCACCCCCTTATCCCGTCGCGCATTTCGCCGAATTGCGCCCGCAATCCCACCTTGTGCCACGGATGCGGCCGCGCCGGCTGTTTGGCGCGGCCTCATCCGTGCCAACCGCCGGGAGCACGGATAAGCCGCCGCGTTGCGGCGGCATATTCGTGGCACAAGAACGTCATCCCCTCGGCGGAGAGGGTAACGCTACTTCGCGCTCATCTGGCGGCTGGCGAGCAGGTCCTCGGTGTTCTTATGTTCCTGCTCCTCTTCGGCCACGCGCTTCCTGTAGTAGCGGTCGTACTTCTCCAGCTCGGCCTGCGACCACGTGTTGGCTTCCTTGTAGTCGCCGCAGAAGGGCACGAGCAGATCAATCCACGCGGCGAGCTTGTCGGTCTCCTCGCGCGTGAGCTTCACGTCGTAGTGCCCTTTCTCGAAAAGGGGCAGCAGTTCGCTCTTGGCCGCGCCCGCGAAGTACGGCGGCAGCATGGGCGGGATGGACTGGACGTTGAGCCAGTTGACGATGCGGTTGGGCCGGCCGCGCTGGGTCAGCGCCAGGTACGCGTCGCTCCACTTGCGTTTAGCGCCCTGATCCTCGTTCGGCTCGCCAAGGAGACTGAAGGCTTTCTGCTTGGCCTCGGCGCTGGGAGCGCCGGCGTCCCGCCGGCCTTTGTCATCAGGTGCGGCCTCGGCGCCGGGGACTTTCCATTTCAGGATGCCGCCGGAGACGTCCTTGCCCAGGACGACTTCGATGCGCAGCGCGGTGGTCGTGACAGGCTCGAAGGCCACTTTGTTGTACTTGTCGCGCTCAACGCCATACGCGCTGGGCTTGCTCACGGGCTTCCAATCGTTGCCGTCCCGGTACAGGAGCTTCCAGTTCGCAGGCACACGGCAGCCGCCGCGTCCGCTGTCGTCGAACCAGTAGACCTCGACGCCCTTGACAACGGTGGGCTTCTTGAAGTCGTACTGAATCCACTCCGTTGTGCCCTTGTGCGGCCACCAGGTGAAGCGGGGAATGTCATGGTCAATCGAGCACTTCGGTTCGTTGCTGTCACTGGGTGCGGCCAGACTGCCCTGCATGTGCGAGGCGCTGGTCTGGATGCGCGCCTCGTTGTTGGCCGCGGCCTTGCTTTCAGCCGGCACCTTGGAACGGTCGTCGTGGCAAGCGATGCACTTGCGGTCGAGGATGGGCTGAATCTCCTTGGCGAAACTGAAGCCGCGCGCCGGGCCGTAGAAGGGCTGCAGTTCCCGCGGCGGATTTTGCAGCGCCTTCGTCGTCACCTGGCTGTAGGACGGCGGCGCGCCGTTCTTGCTTTCGTGGCAGCCGACGCACGCGAACGTCTCGCCGGGCTGGAGCGTGGACCACGTGCGCATGCTCTGGACCACGCAGCCCTTCTCATCGAGCAACTGGAAGTATACGGGCGTCTGCGCCGGGACGATGAAGTGCGCGGAGCCGTCGTCTTCCACGGGCACGCTGCCGAGGATGCGTTTGACATCCCACGTGCCGTTGTTGATCGAGGCCGGGGTGCTGACCAGCGCGCCGCCCGCCGGCCCGCCGTTGCCGTTGGCGCCGATGCCCGCGGCGCGGTAATCCAGCGCCACGACGCGCAGGCTCTTGACGGTCCCGCGCGTGACTCCCTTGAGGCCCGGCCCCTGGTAGACGTCCTGCACGTAGTACACGCCGGTGTTCTTGCGGTAATCCACGCTGCTGGGGCGGACGTGCGCCTGGGGGCGCGGCGCCAAGGGGATGGCCTGGTTGCAGGAAACCTTCGGGTCCCAGGCGAGCAGCTCGCGCTTGCCGTCAACGTCCATGAAGTACAGGCCGAAACCTCTCAGCCCGCCGCGGCCGGGGTCCCGTGGCGCGTAGGTGATCAGGTAGTGCGTCTCATCCAGCGGGTAGGGATATTGGAACTGGTCGCCGTCCTGGCCGAAGGCGTCAATGTGCACCGCCGGCGTCTCGCGGACGGGCGCGATGAGCTGCGCGCCTTCGTTTTCCTGGCGTCCCTTGGCGGGGTCCACCAGCAGCAGCTTGCCGCTCTGATCGCTGTGATGCCCAGTGGCGATGCAGACGATCTTCTGCGTGCCGGGAATCTGCCGGGCGTGGATCATGGTGGTCGGGAACCAGGAGTTGTTGCCGTAGCAGGCGGTCTGGGCGGTGCCGTCGGGGAACATCTGGAAAAGCTGCTGGGGGAAGATCTGGCCGCGGTCGTTGTAGTCCCAGCGGGTGTAGATGACGCGCCCGTCTTCGGTCACCGAGGGGAAATTGGTGTGGACCTGGTCGTGGCCCAGGCGGCGGAGGTACTTGCCGTCCTTGTTGCAGGTG
>JBEKKG010000442.1:0-6428 GCA_050010835.1 Planctomycetota bacterium | reverse complement strand
GTCGGCGCGGTCAATCTTGTTGATGACCACGATCAGCTTGAGATTGTTCTGGAAGGCCTTGCGCAGGACGAACTTGGTCTGCGGCAAGACGCCCTCGGCGGAGTCCACCAGCAGGCAGGCGCCGTCGGCCATGCCCAGGACGCGCTCGACCTCGCCCCCGAAATCGCTGTGGCCGGGCGTGTCAATGATGTTGATGCGCGTGCCGAAGTAGTTGATGGCGCAGTTCTTGGCCAGGATGGTGATGCCGCGCTCGCGCTCCAGGTCGTTGGAGTCCATCACGCATTCGACCATTTCCTGGTTGGCGCGGAACGTGCCCGACTGGCGCAGGAGATAGTCCACGAGGGTGCTCTTGCCATGGTCCACATGCGCGATGATGGCTATGTTGCGCAGCTTGCGTTCGGAAGTCTCACTCATGGTCGTCTTTTGGGCTTCCGCCCACCTTCCGGCGGCGCCCTGTTCCCTTGTCCCCGGTTTCTTCTGCCTGCTGGTCCGCGGTCGAGACTGGTCTGGTCCTTCCGTTGGCGGAAGGCAGATACAACCGGCTGCTGCACCATGCCCCGCAACCCCGTGGGTTGCGGCACAACCAGATAAGCAAACAGGGCCTCCAGCACAGAAGGCCCCCGACAAAGAACTATACCACAGGTCCGGCGGAAGTCCACAAGGAAAGTCGTTTCCAGCTACTTCACCAAATCCACCGACCCGAACTCCACCTGGCTCAGCCCCGTCCCCACGTCCAGCGCCGTCAACTGTTCCTTGACGCCCCGGACGTTGGGTTGCAGCAGGATATAGTTGACGCGGTTCTCGAGGATGACCCACGGGCAGTCGTTCACGATCATCTTCTCCGCCTGCTGGTAGAGCCGCACGCGCGCGGCCTGGTCCATCGTAGCCCGGGCTTGTTCGAGCCACCCATCCACCTGCGCGTTGGAGTAGCGCGTTTCATTGCCCAGCGAGCCGAATTGGCGGGTGTCGAAAAGATAATACAGGAAGTTGTCGGGGTCGTTGTAGTCCGCGACCCAGCCGGAATAGAACAGGTCCGGCGGATCCTTGCCGACCTTGTCGAGAAAAGCGCCCCAATCGAGGGCCTGCAAGTCAACCTGGATGCCGGCTGCCGCCAGGTCGCTCTGGATCGCGAGCACGACCTTCTTGACATCCGCATCGTTGCGGTACAGCAGCGTAAAAACCGGCAGCCCGGCCCCGCCCGGATAGCCGGCTTCAGCCAACAGCGCTTTGGCCTTGGCCAGGTCGTAGCTCCAGGCCCTCAGGCTGGGATCGTGCGCCGACATGCCGGGCGGCAGAACGCTGTACGCCGGCCGGCCGCGCTTTTCGAGGATCGTGTCGTTGAGGTACTGGCGGTTGATGGCGTGATTGAGGGCTTGGCGCAATTGCGAGTTGGTGCCCAGCGGCTGGGCGGGCACGTTCTCGCCCTTGGCCGTCGGGCGGCGCATGGCGATGCCGAGATAGTTGGTGCGGAAAGTGGGGTTCTGGGAGAGCCATTCAGGATGTTCCGCGCACAAGTTCCTGAGCCGCCCGAAAGGAATATCGCAGACCTCGAAGCCGCCGTGCGCGAAGTGGTCCAGGCGCGCCTGCGGATCGGGGATGATCTCGTAGACGAGGCGGTCCAGCTTCGGCCGGCCCTTGAAGTACGCATCGTGGCGGGCGAGTTCCAGCCAGCAGTTCTCGCGCCATTGCACCAGTTTGAACGGGCCTGTGCCGACCGGCATACGCCCAAAGGAACTGCCCGCCTTTTCCGCGGCCTCAACCGCCTCCCGCGGGACAATCGAGGCGTTGACCATGCCGATCTCGCACAGGAAAGTGGGAGAGGGGGCGGTGAGGGTCACGCGGAGGGTGTAATCGTCCAGCACCTCGATGCCCCTGGCCTCCGTGGCCCGGTGTTCGATCTTCTCCCGGGCGCCGAGAACAGCTTCGAGAATCTGGAAGCGTTCTGAGATCTCGGGGTCCAGCAGGCGTTCCCAGGAATACTTCACGTCGGCGGCCGTGACCTCGCGGCCGTTGTGGAACTTGACGCCCCGGCGCAGTTTGAAAGTGTAGCTGTTGACTCCGGCGTCCCACTCAGGGAGGGCCTCGGCCAAATCCGGCGCCGGGCGCAGCTCTGTGTCGAAGCGGATCAGGCCATTGAAAATTTTCCGCGCAATGCCGTCGGAAGTCACATCCTGAATCTTGACCGGATCGAGATTAGGCGGGTTCTCGGCAAGCGGGAAGCGAAAGACCTTCTGCCCTTGCAGCCCTGCCAGGCCGCCGGTGGGCAGCAGCACGAAAGCGCCAGCTGCAACCAACAGCACCACCCCGATGATGACTATGCGATTCAAGAGCCGGCGCCTCCAGCGTACCGCGGGCGTCCCGCCCGCCTTTGCCGCAGCATTCGCGGATTACTCCAAGAGGGCGGGCGGGACGCCCGCGGTACAGCTAGTGTACGTGCGCCGCTCCCTTGTTCCAAGGTGCATTGTGGTGCAGGCATCCTGCCTGCATTGTGGTGCAGGCTGGAAGCCTGCACCACAATCTTGTTCCACAGGTTTTGCGCTTTACGTATCCGGTCCTGCGCTTTACGTTCCATTTCCCGTAACCGTCCAGTCCGAGCCGCGCGCGTAAGCAAGCGGCAATGCCCGCTCCCTCACGGTCGCGGCTCGGACAGAACGGCTGCTTTTTCCCTTTGCAGGAGGTGCCCATGCCCGCGCTCAGATTCCAGAAGATCCTGATTGCCGATGAACGCTACGAAGCAGCCGGCGTCTTCGACGTGAACAACGACGGCATCCTCGACATCGTCAGCGGCGCGTACTGGTATCCCGGTCCGCGGTTCGACAAGAAGTGCAAGATCGGGCCTGTCCGCGCGGAAGGCGAGTACTACGACGACTTCTCCACCATCCCCCTGGACGTCAACGGCGACGGCTACCTGGACTTCATCACCGGCGGGTGGTGGGGCAACACCATCCGCTGGCGTGAGAACCCCAAGGGCGACCCCGCAAAGCCCTGGACTGAGCACGTGATTGCGGAGTGCGGGAACGTCGAGACCACCCGCGCGTGGGACGTAGACGGCGACGGCGTCCTCGAGATCGTCCCCAACACGCCGCCGAAACCGCAGAAGATTTACAAGCTGCTCCGGGACTCCAACGGCAAAGGCACGGGCAAGTTCAGCGAACACGTCATCCTCGATCGGCCTTCCGGCCACGGCCTGGGCTGCGGCGACGTCGCCGGCAACGGGCGCATGGACATCGTGCTCGCCAAGGGCTGGCTGGAGGCTCCGCCGGACCCCTGGACCAGCAAATGGGTCTTCCATGAGGAATTCGACCTCGGTTCGGCCAGCATCCCCATTCTGGTCGTGGACGTGAACGGCGACGGCGTAAACGAGCTGATCGTCGGGCAGTCGCACGGCTACGGGCTGGACTGGTGGGAGCAGCGCCGCAAAGGCGCGCGGCGGGAATGGATCAAGCACCCGATTGACCCCTTCAACAGCCAGTTCCACGACCTGTGGTGGTGTGACCTTGACGGCGACGGCAAACCGGAACTGGTCACGGGCAAACGCTACCGCGCGCATTGCGGCCACGATCCCGGAGAATACGATCCCGTCGGCATTTACTACTTCAAGTGGACTGGCGAAGGCTTCGCCAAGCAGGTGATTGATTACGGCCCCACCCGCGCCGGGAAAGGCTGCGGCATCCAGTTCCAGGTCGTGGACCTCGACGGCAAGGGCCGCCTGGACATTGTCGCGCCCGGCAAAGACGGGCTCTACCTCTTCAAGAACCTGGGCTTTGCGGAGAACATGGGCGATTAACCCGAAACATCCACCACAGAGACACAGAGAAAGAACTTTGGATTTCTAAAAAGCCCAAATTTTCCGTTCTCTGTGCCTCTGTGGTGAACCGTGAAAAATCAAAAATTGAAAATATCCCGTTTCCCGTGCGTCCTGATTGCAGGAGGGGGTTGCGAGAAGCCTCCTGTTGGAAGGGGATATGGAAGGCGGGTTCTTCTCAAGAGGGAGATTCGGTTCGCGCGGCTTTAGGCTTGCGCCCTTGCAGGGTCCGCGGGTATCCTTGTTAGGCAAGGAGGCCGCGTCGCGGGGCGAACCGGGTATGGCACCAGACAGGGAATTTGAACCTTGGCAGAAACCAGGCGACGCCCCGCCTTCTGGGCAGAGCACGCCTGCGCCTGCGCCTGCCTCTGCCCCTGCCGCAAGCGGCCCGGATGGCGTCAAACGCACTGAGCGCCAGGAACTGGATCAACGGATTGTGGCGCTGGTGCGGCGTTTTCGCGAAGGCGACGAGGCGGCCTTCGATGAGCTGGCCCCGCTCGCCGCGCGCATGGCTTTCCATCTCGCCTTGCGTTCCGTCACGGACGCCAACGTGGCCGAAGAGATCTCCCAGGAAGCGCTGGTCCGCCTGTACAAGCACGTGAGTGAGATTGCCGGCGAAGGCGCCTTCAAAACCTGGTTCTACAGGATCGTTCTCAATCTGGTCCACGATTACTTCCGGCGTTCCGTGCGGCAGGAAGCCGCCACCACGACGCTGGAGGAAATCCGCGCCACCGAGCACAGATCGCGGGACGAACCGCTCGGCAATCTGGAGCGGGACGCGCTGCGCGCGGCCTTGACGCAGGCCCTGGAAAGCCTCGACGAGAAACACCGCGAGGCGTTCCTGATGAAGGAGGTCGAGGGCCTGAGCCACGCTGAGATAGCCAAGACCCTCGACGTGCCCGAGGGCACGGTGTGGTCGCGCCTGAGTTACGCGCGCCGCAGGTTGCAGGAAAGACTGCGGCACCTCGGCTACGGCGGGTGAGCGGGGTTTCTAAACACAGAGGACGCAGAGGGGATTAGAAGGAAAGGACTTACTGTTGTTTCCATTGTTTTTTCCTCCGCGCCTTCTGCGTCCTCTGTGTTTAATGAGCGCGCCGCGACAAATGCCGGATTTAGTGAAGACGGTGGAAACACACGGCGTCCTTACTTGTGGAACAGGGAGGCAAAGAGAAAAGTGATTGAAGTGACTCATACTCCCGGCGACTTATCCTGCCAAGCAACCCGCGAGATGCTCAGCGATCTGATTGACGTGCGCCGCGGCGAAATCCCGCACCCTGACGGCACGGCTCTCGCCTGGCCCGGCGTCCGTGCCGCTATGGAAACGCATCTGGCGGTCTGCGAACAATGCCGGGCAGACCTGCGGACGCTGGAAGAGGTGGGTGCGGCGTTCGCGGAATTCGCTGTGGACGAACCGCCCGCCGAGCACTTTGCCGAGTATGCCCGAGACGTGCGGGCAAGGCTGGCACGCAGCGGCGTGGCCGTGGCCGGCAGCCACGCGGCACTTTCCAGAAAAGGCAAGCGGAATATCGTCTGGGCCGTGTTCGGCGCCTCCGCTCTGGCGGCAGCTTCGCTTTTCCTTGTCCTGTCAAAGGCGCTGCCCGTTTCGGAGAAGCCCTCTGGGCCAGTGGCGGGCGTTGCCAGCGAGAACAACTGGAATCATCCGCGCTTCGGGAGCCCGGGGGCCCAAAAGGCAGCCACTCCTCTGAGGATCCTTGTCCCCAATGGCCCGCAACTCCAGCCCAGTGTTCTGGACGTGGACCTTGAACCGGCCAGACCGGAGCGGCTCAAGGAATTGGTGAGAAGCGAGGACCAGTCCGGCTTCCTGGTCATAGGGGAGCGGACTTTCGGCGACGAAAGACCTCTGCTCGGCGCGTTCCTCAAGACCACACGCGATGAGGATCGGGTGTCGGATCAGAAGCTGGGGCTGCGGGTCTATGATGTTATCCGTGGCAGTCCCGCCTACAACATGGGTCTCAGGAGCAACGACTGCATTGTCACCGCCAACGACATGGCTGTGGACAATGGCGGCGTTGAGGAGGCAGCCAAGTTCTTCACGCGTGTCAAGCAGGCCGGCGCGGGCGCGCCCATCAATTTGCAAATCGTCAGGCCCGAAGGCAAACAGCATCTCTTCATGGTTAGAGAAGGCGTCCTGGGAGAGTATGCGCCGTAGCCTTTGGAACCGCAGATTAACGCAGATGATCGCAGATAGAAATTGAATTCTCCTCCTCTCTGCGTTCATCTGCGTTAATCTGCGGCTTCATCATCCGTTCGCCGCCTCGATCACCGCTTCCCATTCCTTGCCGAGTTGCAGGAGCTGCTTCTCGATCTCCGCCAATTCCGCCGAGACCTCCTTTACTTTGCGGCCGTCGCGGAAGATGTCTTCATCATAGAGCCGTCCCGACAAGCGTGCTCTTTCCTCCTCTAGCGCCGCGATCCTGGTCTCGATGGCCTGCAGTTTGAACTCGTTGATCTTCCTGGGCTTGGGCGCGGCGGCTTCAGGCTGTGGCGGCTTCTGTCTTTCCCGAGCCTTGGCGGACTCCTCGGCTGCCCGCGCGGGCGCCAGTGCCAGCTCGCGCTGCTCGCGCGCTGCCGAATAGTCCCCCAGGTACAGTTTGGTATGGGG
>JBEKKG010000441.1:0-6430 GCA_050010835.1 Planctomycetota bacterium | reverse complement strand
ATGAGGTCTGCCACATCTTCGACCTCTTGCGCTGGCTCACGGGCAGCGACGTGGCCAGCATCTACTGCGTGCAGTCGCGCGCCGACGACGAAGCGCTCGTCCTGCGCTTCGCTTCCGGCTGCGTGGCCACGATCATGAATTGCGGCTACGCGACCATGGACTGCCCCAAGGAACGGCTCGAAGCCTTCAGCCGGCGCGGCGGCGTGTTCGTGGAAGAGTACGTCGAGTTGTACGCGTTCGGCTATCCCGGCGTGCAGCCGCGCGAGACCTTCGCGGGGCACACGCACCCGGACCGCGAGTTCACGCACAAATACCTCCTTGAAAAAGGCGGCGCCGAGTCGCTCCTGTTGCTGCGGCGCATGGGCTGGGAACTGCGGGAGCGGGCCGAGCGGGCTGCGGACGCGCCCGACAAGCAGGAGGTCGAGCGCTACGTCAAGGAACGCAGCCCCCACTGGAACTACATGGTGGACAAAGGCTGGCTGAGCGCCCTTGACCACTTCGCGGCTTGCGTCCAGCAGGGCGCCGCGCCGCGGAACGCGACCGCTCACGACGCCTTGCAGGCCAGCCTCCTCGCCCACGCGGCCATCCGCAGCCGGGAGAGCGGCACGGTGGTGAACATGTAGCGCAGACTTCCAGCCTGCGCTACACTGCGTACTCCGCAACCAGCGATATGCAACCGTCAGCCGCCCATCTTCAAGCCGGCGGCTGTGTCGAACAAAGCCAGGATATTCTCGGGCGGAGTGCCGGCCTGGATCGCGTGTGAGGGGCCCAGGATGTAGCCGCCGTTGCGGCCCAGCACGCGCACGCGCTCGCGGACTTCCTGGCGCACGGCTTCGGGCGTGCCGAACGGCAGCGTGCTCTGCACGCTCACTCCCCCCTCGAAGCACAGCCGTTCGCCGTATTGCTCCTTCAGCGCCGCCGGGTCCATGCCCTTGCAGTCGAATTGCAGCGCCTGCAGGATGTCTATGCCCATCTCGAGCAACCCCGGCACGGCCGCCATCACGGCGCCGTCCGAATGGTAGATAACTCGGGCGCCGTGCTCGTGGATGACCTTGTTCAGCCGCGTGTGGTAGGGTTTGAGGTGTTTGGTCCACATGTCGAGCGACATCAACAGGCCGTTCTGGCCGCCGATATCGTCGGCCGTGAAGACCAGATCAATTTTACCCTTGGCCGCGGAAAGTATCCTAGCGAAGTGGGCGCAATAGAAATCCGTCACCGGGGCAAAGATGGCGTGCACCAACTCAGGGTCCAGCGCCAGGTCCATGAAGATCTGCTCGAACCCGCGCATGTACCACGAAGTCTCGAAGATGTTGCCATTCGCGGCCATCAGGCAGCGCTCGCCGGCAGACTGCAAGGCTTGGATGCGCTCGGGCAACACCGAATAGTCGAACCAGTCTGTAGCCGGCCAGCGGTGTTTTTTGATTTCGGAAGCATCTCCGGCCTGCTTCAGCGGATGGTAGTCTATCTCGTCGTACGCGCCGGAGCCGAAAGTGAAGCTGGCGCGGTGCACGCCCCACATATCCTGGCCCGGACGGAGCGGCGGACCAACATACTCGGCCCCGACAGGTGTGATGTCAATCAGCGGGGCAAGGTACTCCGCGACGGACAGGGAGCGCTGCTGGCGCAACAAGGCCTCGAACTGAGCATACGCGGGTTGGTTGATGCCGGAGCAGACCATAGCGATCGGCACCCGATCGGTTTCCTTGTGCTGGAGAGCCAGAAGTACTCTCTCGCGGTGGCTTAGCTCGCTCATCATGGGTCAACCCTCCGTATCACAACGAACGATCAGCCACAGAGGACACAGAGTACACAGAGTACAGTTGTTTCATGTTTCATGTTGCAAGTTTCAGGTTTTGTGTCACCGGCACTGAACTCGAAACTTGAAACGCCTTTTCCCCTTCTCTGTGCTCTCTGTGTCCTCTGTGGCAAAAAGTTACGGCTCCCCTGTCTCTCCCTCAAACGCGTACCAATCCACGGTCATCCAGTCGCCGCCGGTGTTCTGGACCGTCACGCGGTGCTTGCCGGGCGGGATGGGGAAGGCAAAGGTCTCGTCGTATTCCCGGGCGCTGCTATCGTTCTTGCCGTCGCGGTCAGGTAGCTCAATGGCCTTGACGAGCTGGCTGTCCACGAGGCACTCAAGCTTCGCCCCCTGTGTGGCGACTGCGCGGACATGGACCTGAATGGCGCCGCCCTTAGGTAGGTTCACCAGGAAAGTCGGCGGGTTGCGCAACTGGGAGTGCAGGCGCCCCTGGAGGTACCCGTTGAGCGCCCACGAGTCGCGGACGCCTCCACCTTTCTCGACCACGAATTCGTTCTTCTCGGGCCGCTCCCAGCGTTTGCCGGGTATGATTCTCCGCTCGGACATGCTTAGCTCGGGGACGGTGTCGTAATCGAGGAGCGCCACAGCATAGGCGTCGAGTTCCGGGATGCTCACCGTGACGGTAGGGCCGGCGCCGACGGCGCGGCCCGGACGCTCGCCTTCCCAATCTGGCGAAACAATACGGACGGATTTAGGTATGCTAACGGTAGGCAATTGGATGGCCAGGTCCTGGCGGCGGGCCGGCTTGCCGTCCTTGACCTGGCGGTTGACGGCATGCAGGAGGAGCGCCGGCGGGTCGTCGCGGCGCCAGAGGGCGAGGCTTAGCAGCGGCCCGCTCGCCGTCAGCGGCTCGAAACCGATGAGGCGGGTGTTGAGGTACAGCGCCTTGTTGCGTTGGTAGAAAGCTGCTTGGCGGGCCACTTCACGGAGTGTGCCGTCGCGGGACGCGTCGTTGTTGAATGGCCCGTGGACCGGGAAGGCAAAGAAGCCGCCGGCGGCGTAGATTTCAGCCCCGCGGACCCGCATCCAGAGCCGGCGGTCCGCGGGCGTAACCTGCATCCAGGGGAACCCGCCGAAGCCCCAGTCGTGGAAATAGACCACGGGTACTTTCCGGCCGGCCAGCGCCCAGCCCGCCTGCACAGTGGCGGCCCATTCCTGAATCTGATTTTCCGCGAGGTCCACCGCGCCGTCTTTCACGCGCCACGAATCCCAGACGCCCAGCACCTGGAAGTCCACATAGTGGGCCAGGCCGTTGGCGCTGATCAGCACCTGGCGGTCTTTCGTGCGGCCGTAGGCGTGGATCGCGTCCGTCAGCCACTTCCATTCCTGGTCGTCGCGCTCCTGGCGGAAAGCGTGCCAGTCGGGGGCGAGCGGGTTCTTGTCGCCGTGAGGACTGGACGTGAGACCTTGCTTGGCCAGCCAGGCGCGGCCGTCAAAGCTGTCGAGCGTGCCGTTGGGGCACACCGCGCGGTCGGAAAAGTCTATCCTGAGAACATCGTGCCAGCGCTGGTCGTCCCGCGCCCAGCCCTTGCCGGTGACGTAGCGGCGGGCCAGGAAGTCGCGGAAGTCGCGCATTGAGTAATCGTCGAAGCCCTCGTTGGGCTGGAGCGCCGCCGTGTGCTCGTCCATGAACAGGTAGTCCGCTCCGGCGTCAATCTGGCGCCGGCACCACGAGAGCAGGTACTCCCGATAGGCGGGACTAGAGAGGCTGCCGTGGCGGCAGCGCGCCTCGCCCCAGGCATCCACCAACTGGCCGTCGGGACCGCGGGTGGCCATGTCGAGCACCTGGGCTTGGGTGAGGCCGTTCTCACCTTCGTAGAGGGCGCTGCACGTGATGCCGCCGCCAAAGAGCGCCCCCAAAGCGTGGGCCGGAGGGACCAGGGGCGCGAGCTTGGCGCGGTCCGGCTCGTTCCGCCACTTGAACCAGGCCCGGATCAGCACGTCCGAGCCGGCTTTGCGCGCCAGCGCGAGGCCGTCCTCGGACTCGATGCTCTCATTCATGGTATAGACGGCGGCTTCGCGGATGTCCGCCACCGGCTTGGCGCGGCGGAGTTCGGCCGGGAAATCGGGCAGCGGCTGCGTCCACTCCGCGTCCGGCTCGGGCGCGAGCGGACGGAACTCGCCGATCAGCGTCTCGCCCAGACCCAGGAGGCGCTCGACCTTGGCTGCGGCCTCGGGACCGCTTTTGCTTGCGTCCCCGGAAGCGGGGAACGGCGCCAGCCAGGCCCAGAGGCCCTTGGCCGCCGAGGAGGCCGGCGCCACGCCGGGGTAGAAGAACAGATTCGAACGGTCGTGGCGCTGGAGGAACGAAGCAGCGCCCGTCCAGTCCGTGCCGTAGCCCATCAACACCTCACCGAGCCCCACGCCGGCGCGCGCGCCCAGTGCAAGCAGGGCGGGGTGGCGAGCGCTCAGCCGCCGGGCGGTGTCGCCCTCCTGGCCCCAGGCGGAGACGCCTGCGTAGCCTTGCTGCTGGCCCAGGCCGGCGGCCTGCCCCGCGCGCAACTCGTCCGGGTCGCGCCAGAACGTGTAGGCGTCAAACAGTGGTTCGGCCAGCAGCAACCGTGGCAGCGCCCAACAGACGGCCTTTTCGCCGCGGCGGTCATCCGGCAGCGAGAAACGAATCAGCACACCTTCGTCCACGCAGATGAAGTGCAGCCTGGCCACGGCGGGAGGCGCGGTGGAGAGCAGCAGCGTCACACCAACGGCCACCCGGCCGCCCGCGGCTTCATGGCGCACCAGGGCCTGGCCGCCGGCAGAGGAGTGGACACCCGCGGCATCCACGAAGGCGAACTCAGGCTCCGTGTGCTCGCGTGTGACCGAGCGCCAATGGCCGCCCGAATCGCGCAGTTCGATGCGCAGGCTGAAACTGTCGCGGCCGAACCGGAGCCGGTACTCTGGGGCCGTGACCGTCAGAGTTCCCGGTTCAACGCCGGCCGTGGTTGCGGCGCTGCTGGCGCCTGTCACGGCCAGCGCGCCTGCCAGCACGAGCAACCAGGCGGCGGCCAAACTCGAAATCCGAAATCCAAAACTCGAAAGAAAAGGAAGAGAAGAGGGATCCGTACGAATGGATGCACTGTTGTTTCTCATGGGTTCTTCCCCTGCCTTCGTCCGTGTCTGCGTTGAGAAGTCTAACCTGCCGCGGTGGCAATGCCACAAACAACTTGAGACATTGAACGGGAGTATTTCATTTCAGTTAGCCTGCGAAGGAGCCACGGGCGCCTTCGCCCGTGGTACGGCGGGCGAGGCGCCCGCCGCTCCTAACTGAAATGAAACACTCCCACATTGAACCGTGCGATTTCTTCTCTGAAATTCACGCGTGGATCGTAGTTCGTGGCTCGCAGCCCAGCGCAATACGTTTGCGTCAACTCGTTCCGGTGGTTCGTGGCGTCTTCTTCCCCGGTCAATAGCGCCCCCATTTGTGCGGGGCCTCGTACATGGCCAGCACGTTCTCGGTTGGCGAATTATCTTGCAGCGCGTGCGTCGGCGCGAAGCAATAGCCGCCGCCGGGCATCATGATCTCGAGCGTCTTGCGGCAGTCCTGGACCACCTCCTGCACGGAACCGAACGCGACCGGCCCGGCGGTGCTGATGCAGCCGTGGAAGGCGAGGCGGCCGCCGAAACGGCGCTTGAGGTACTCCGGCGACATATCCTTGGCTTCGGGTTGCAGCGTGTCCGCCGCCGCAAGGCCCAGAGCGATGTAGTCGTCGTATGTCCAACTGCTGGAGCCGCAGGTGTGAATCATGACCGGCAGGTTGCAGGCCTTGGCCAGCTCGAAGAACGGCTGGTGGCGCGGCTTGATGTGCTTCTGGAACAGGGCCATGCTGATGAGCGGCCCGCGCTGCGTGCCCAGGTCCTCGCCGATCCACAGGAAGTCTATGCCCCCGTGCGCCGCCTCCAGCGTGCGGCGGGTCACTTCGAGCTGAATGGCCAGCATGCGGTCAATGAGCAGCAGCCCCGCCGCAACGTCCAGGGCCAGGTCCAGAAAGACCTGCTCCATCCCGCGCAAAAAGCCCGCTGTGTTCATGATGCAGGCCAGGCCCGGATCGCCGGCGTGCACGGCGTACTTCTTATTCTTCCGGCACGCTTTCGCGACGCCGGAATAATCGTAATCGTCGGGCGAGGGCAGGGGCCACTTGGCGGCGGTTTCCTCATCGGCGTCCCGGAGCGGGAAATCGCAGAAGTCCCAATAGCTCCCCGACTGGTGCTCGACCAGGCGCGTGACCCAACCCCATAGCGGATCAACGTGGCGCTCGGGCCTTTCCGCGTGCAACCGCTTGCCGCGATACGGCGCGCCCACGCCGCGGAAGTCCACGCCCAGCGCCTTGCGCAACCCTTCCCCATCGTCCGGTTTCAAGCCGTAATGCTCCTTGAGGCGGCGGTCAATGCCGGGGTTGGCTGAGTAATTGATGGGCACGCGGTCGGGCTTCTGCCGGGCGAAGGCGGTCAGGACGCGCTCTTTGGACGACATGGTTTTCATGGCAACATTCATCGTTCCTACGCGCTCTTTGCCTGAACGAAGAATCTCACGTCGCATTCGAGAACGCTCAACAGCCTGAGCAGTTGGTCTATGGTCTTGTGGTAGTTCGTCTGGTCCAAGAGGCGGTAGAACTG
>JBEKKG010000440.1:0-6437 GCA_050010835.1 Planctomycetota bacterium | reverse complement strand
TGCGCCCGCTAAGAACACCCCGCCCGCTAAGAACATCCGCCCCACTGAGACCAGTAGGCCAGTTATCCTGCCTGTCCCCCCGGCCGCCCAGCCCGCTAAAAACATCCCCCCCACTGAGAGCAGTAGGGTAGCCATCCCGTCCGTCCCCGCCGCGACCCCGCCCGCTAAGAATATCCCGGCCGCTGAGACAGCTAAGAATGCCCCCCCCACCGTGCCCCCGGCTGCCTCCGGCGGCGAAGGCGAGTTTGCAGACCCCGGCGTTGCGGCTGAGGAGCCGTTTGTATCCAGGAATTCCGCTCCTGCCGCGGCTGTGACCGGCGAAGCTGCCGAGGTGGTCAACACACGGGTCCTCGGGAAGCTGGCGCGCAATGCGGTCATCAGCACCGTCGAACACCCCATGAACGTGTCATACGAAGGAGAAGGCGAGATTATTGAGGTCGCGGGGGAAGCCGGAGCGGAGGGCAAGACTCCGCCACCTGCTATTGACGAGAAGGGTGCCAGTGAACTGGTTAAGGGCGTCTTCGGAGCGGAGGCTGCCGGCGGCGCATTGGCCTACTTCAAGAAAAAGAATCTTATGGAGAATTCCTTCGCCCAAGCGGTCAAGCAGGCGCTGGAAAGGAATCTCACTATTCGTTTCTCTGAAAAGGGCTACGAGCAAACGGATGCCGCAATCACACAGGCCCAGGCCATCAAGGACCCCGTGTTTAACGTGTCCCTCCAGAGCCAGCAGATTGATACTTACGACCGGCGCGAGTACATTGTGCGCCGGCGCTACATTGAGGGTGGATTACAGAGCGCAATTCAGGGCGCCTTCCAGCAGCCGACGACTCAGCCCTCAACAGCGTTCGTTAACCCGAACGACCCCGAACAGATAACCGTAGTACCGTCGAGTACCGTAGGTAACGTTGACGCTTTCAACGACCGCGGCGACTTCGACTATGCCAGCGCCCGCTCCCTGACGCGCTCTGAAACGCTTAACACGACCTACTTGCACCAATTGCCGTGGGGCTCATACTTTACCGGGACGCTGTCAACCATCCACTACAAGCCTGTTATGTCGGCAGGTCCGTCGGGAGACTCCCTGCAGGTTAATAACCCCACAGATCCCAATGGGCCGATTTACACCGATGCCAATGGGAACCTTAGACACAGCCCGCTGGTAGTGTCCCCCGCGCTGCTCGGCGTGCCGCCTAATTCCGCCGCCACCGTGTTCTATGATGCGTATAGCCGGAGCTCCGGCGGTGTCTTCAGGGCGTGGAGTGCCGACCTGTCACTGCAATTGACAGTGCCCGTTCCCTATACCAAGGACTGGGGACCTAACGGACCTACTGAAGTACCTACGAAGCTGGCACAGGTCGCGCAGGACCGGGCCTATTGGCAGTTGCAGAGCGCCATCAACAGCACTGTGCAAAATGTCAACAACGGCTACTGGAACGTGGTCCGCGCGTTACGGAGTCTGGAGGTTATTTCGGCCAACCGGAAGAGTCTGGAACAGATGGCCAAGCAGACGGACGACCTGTTGAAGTTGAACCGCGTGACGGCCTATGAGATCAGCCAGACCAAGACACAGGTCAAGGCCGCGCAAGGGGCGGAAGAAGGCGCTTGGGCCCAGTACGTAGCGGCTTCCAATGCGCTGAACAACCTGCTTAACTACGACAAGGATACCGTGGTGCTGCCCGTCAACTACGCCGGCGACCTGACCGGGGGCATCTCGTTCCAGGCTGCGGACGTGTTACCTCTGGCCATGTCGAACAACCCGGATTTGCGCATCGCGAAGGCGGACCTGGATGCCGCGGCGGTCAACCTCAAGTTTGCCCACAATCAGGTGCGCCCCGACCTTAAACTCAGTGCCGGCGTGGACTGGACTGAGAACGGCACTCCTCCAGCATACGGTTACAAGAATTTCTATACGGCCATATCCAATATTGAGCACCCGGACACGGGCGTCGGTTTCGTCACGCTCAACTACCGCGTGCCTTGGGGCAACCGCCCGGCGGAGGACACGCTGGCCAAGACGGAGCAGGCGTACCGGCAGAGCGGCAAGATCATGTCCGACAGGACCAACAAGATCTCCCAGCAGGTCAACGATGCCGTCGCGGCGGTATTAAGCCGCCGGCAACAGGCTGCGCTGGCTTGGAAAAATGTGCAGACTGCGGAGCAAGTCCTGAAAGGAGTCAAGGACCTGTGGGAACAGGGCCGCGTGCCCGATACTGGAGCAGTCAAGAACACACCCACCTTCACGTTGTTGGCCAAGAATACCGATTTGCTCAACGCCCGCCTGCAGTACATCCAGACGCAGATTGCGCTTAAGCAGGCGGAAGGCCAGTTGCTGGCCGCGCAAGGCCTTATCGCCGCACGGTACGCTGCGGACCTGAAGATCACGGTCAAGCCTGTGGTGGAACCGGAAAAGAGGGAAGCCGCCAAGACTGAAGCCGAGAAGAAGGAAGAGGCAAAGAAGGAAGCCGAAAAGAAGGCAGGGGAAAAGAAGCAAGAGCCTGCGAAGGAGCCGGCCAAGTAAACGCCGCAGAAATCCGGGCCGCGCGCGTCAGCGCACGGCCAAGAGACCGCGCCCTTACGGCCGCGGCTTGGAATGGCGCGGGAAACGAAACTGTGGATCGGAGCATTTAGAGCCATGCAGGGCCTACTTTTGAGCACGAGAAAGGCGTGGCCGGGAGCGCTGCCAGCGCTGCTTCTGGCTGCGGCTGTTGCCGCACCGGCGGCTTGCCGCGCCGAGGAGTCCGAATTCGTGGCGCCCGAGCCCACGGAAACTTCGGCTAAGGCGGAGCAGCCGGCCAAGACGGAAAACGTTCACCACAGAGACACAGAGACACAGAGAAGGACGGAGAAGGCAGAACAGGCTGCGCAGGCCGAGAAAACGGACAAGCTCGGGAAGGCCGAAAAGACCGAAAGCGTTGAGAAGCCTGAGAGTATTGAGAAGGCTGAAAAGATAGAGAAGCCCGATAAGATGGCATTGCCCGAGCCCGGCATGGCCCAGCAGGCTGGCAGGGCGGCGGAAGCAGGCGCCAAGGAGAAGGTGCCGGAGGGCCTGATCAGTGTCGAAGCGCTGGTGAATCCACCCCCGGAGCCGGAAGAGAAACCGCTGCACGACCTCCTGGTCAATACTATCAAGACGCCAGGCGGGGAAGGCGCGCAGGCGGCCCTGAAAGGCAAGACCTCCGCAGACATCTCGGTGCGCGTAGCAGCGGTCATGGCGCTGGAGAGGAACCTGCCGTTGCAGATCTCGGCGCACGACACTGAAATCCTGAAGCACGCGCTGGACGAGGCCTGGGCCGCGTTCCTGCCGCTGTTCTCCATGTCCGGCGGTTTCAGCAACACTACCACCAACAGGCGGGTTGATGAGCTGACGCCTTGGCAGAAGATAAGCAGCCTCAATTTTGTGAAAGGCTACGCCCCGCTTCCCGGAGGTCCCTCGCTCAATCCCAGCAAGCCCAGCGTCTTGGAGCTTGATTTCCTGGTTCCACAGGGCGGAGCCGGAAATGTGGCTCAGCAGAAAATTGTGTTCGTGAAGCCGGGTGATAATGCCCACTACTATGTGGTGCAGCCGGTTACTGTCACTGCCAACGGGCAGACTTCCAGTGCTTATGAGATTATAATGTACCCTTCTTCCACGCCGCCTCCGCCAGTGAACAACCCACAGGGGATAGTGCAGACGGTTAACAACCAACCCGTGATGTCGGCCAAGGACGTCAGCAACTTCTTCAACACGAACAAGCTGCAAGTGGGCTACGTTGACCCAACGTTTCAAGCCAAGTCCTTGCCTCTGGCGTGGAATTACAATATAGCGAGCATGAAGACTGCCGAGGACACGACAGATACGTTCACGTTCAGCATCTTCCAGCAATTGCCGTGGGGCCCGCAGATCAATCTCAGCACCTCCCCCGTGTACCACAAGCTGTACTATAACCACTATGACGATTCGTTCGGCCGCGACTGGTTCTCGAATGTCTCGGGCAGCCTGTACATACCCTTGCCGGGCACCAAGAACTTCGGCCCGTATGCGCCGCAGGACGCGGCCATCAAGGTTGCGGAGCAGCAACGGGAAGCGTCGCTGTGGGACTTCAGGACCGCCATCAACAACACCCTGGTCCAGGTGGATGCGCTCTACCTGGGCTTGGTCAACACGGCCATGAACGTGGATGCCGCAATCAACAACCGCAAGACAATTGAGGCGCTGCAGAAGCAGACCGACGAGCTTCTGACAGCGAACCGCACCACCCAATTCGGCAAGAGCCAGGTTGATTCGGAACTCCAGCGCGTGCGGGTGAGCGAAGAAGCCGCCTGGAATGCTTATATCGCTGCGTCCGATGCGCTGGTCGAACTGCTGAACATGGACCCGAACACCTTGCTGGTGCCGGTGGCATACTCGAAAGCGCTGAATGAACGGATGGCGTACGAGGCCGCGAATGCCGCGGCCGTAGGGCTGGAGAACAGGCCGGAACTGAAAAGCGCGGCGGTCGCGACCAAGATTGCCCGGATCAACGTGAAATTCGCAAGGCAACAGGCCCGGCCGGACGTGAGCGTCACAGGGAACGTGACGCTTTCGCAGACGCAGACCGCCAACGGCCCCGATTTCCGCGGCGCCGGCGGCATCGGGTACTCAAGCATCGTGGACTCTTTAAGCAACGCCTTCAGGCGGGACGTTCAGGACGAAAGCTACTCGGCCACGTACACGCGGTCGTTGTTCCACCGCGGGGAGAATGCGCGCATCGCCGAGGCCGAGATAGGCCTGGATAAGCAGAAACTGGACGTGCGGATTGTGGAGAACCGGGTCAAGAATGACGTCTATGATGCCTTGGCGCAGTTGGATTCGGCCAAGGCTGCGGTTGAGGCCGCCAAGACCCACCAGGAAAACGCCCGCAAGGCTTACGAGTTGACTGCGCAAGCGCAGAAAGACGGGCGGATCACGGAGTTTGAAGTAATCTCCAAGAGTCAGGACTTGTACAGTGCCGAGTATGCTGTGAACGCAGTATTGGCGGGCTACAAACAGGCTGAAACACAACTGCTCTACGCTCAGGGTGTTCTGGCAGCTCGATACCCTGAAAGGACGGCGCCAAACGAGTTCGACAAGTACCGGCTGGGCCTGCTCAGGGCCAGCAACGCGCTGCAGTTCTTCGGAGAGGGAAAGGAAAAGAAGGCCCCATGAGCCGAAGCATCGCACTCTTACTTCTGATTCTGGCCGGGGTGGCGGGCCTCGCGCCGGCAGTGCCGGCGGCAGAGGAGAAAACCCCGGTATTCCTGCCGCCTGAGGAAGGCCTGCCCGTGTCCGCGCAGGGCCGCCAGACGCCGGCTCCAGAAAAGAAGGCCCAGGCTGCGGCCGAGACACCCGCCGCCGTGAAGAAGACTGAAGAAGAACCCATGCCGGTTGCCGATAAGGGCGCTGGTGAAGCCGCCGACAAGAAAGCGCCCGCGCCGGTTGAGGAGCCCTTGGCGGCCAAGGAAATTTCTCCGCCGCCGGTGCCTGAGAATGAGCAGAAGCTTCACGACATGGTGAAGCAAGCCGCCGCTGGCACGGACGCCAAAACGGCCCGCAAGTCGCTGGTGGGCCGTACGGCGCGCACGATCTCGGCGCCGTTGGCCGTGCTGAAGGGCATTGAGAGGAACTTGACCATCCAGAGCCAAGGCAAGACAGAGGACATCACCAGGTTTGCCATTCAGGAAGCGAAGGCCGTTTACGATCCGGTGTTCACAGTGACCGGTACCTGGGCGGCGCATACACAGTACAACCGGTCTGCAGTAGTCCCGACTTTTAACCGGCCGACGGTGCAGACGACCGATGCGAACGGCAATGTTATTAACGTTCTGGACATGACCGGCCAGGCCACCCCCAAGTTCCCGATGCAACAGATCGTTTTCAGCTCCCCGCGTCCGGCAGGGATCGTCATGAAGCGGCAGGTAGCCAGTGAGACCCTCGCGAACGGGCCGCTGCAAACGAACACAGGCAGGCTGGAGATTGACCAGCAATTGCCTTGGGGGCCGTCAGTCTTCATTACGCTGGCTTCACAGGAGCAGGCGCAGTTCTTCGATGATGGGCCGAACCCCGCGCTTAACCAGCAGATTCAGGCGCTCAACACCGTGCTCGCGGACCCGACCAAATCGGCTGACGATAAAGCCGCGGCGTCGGCACTCCAGCAGCAGTTGATCAGCCTCTACAAGCAGAGCTACCAGAAGGGGGAGAACTACGGGCGGCCTTGGTCCTCATCCGCAGTGCTAGGGGGAGTCATCCCGGTGCCCTGCTTCAAGGACTGGGGCAAGTACGCTGGAGCCGAGGTAGGGCTCAAGCTGGCGGAACTGAGCAATGATAGCGCTTTCTGGGACACGAAGAACGTTATCAGCCTGACCCTGCTGCAAGTTGACCATGCCTACTGGGACTTGGCCGGCACCCTGGAGGGCTTGCGCGCGGCCACTGAGAACCGGCG
>JBEKKG010000439.1:0-6445 GCA_050010835.1 Planctomycetota bacterium | reverse complement strand
GTTCTGGCTGGCTGTGGGGACGGCAATGGTTCTCACGCCCTGGACCATCCGCCAGGGATTGTCGTGCGCCGGGTACACGCCGCTGACGGCCTTTGGGCCGTACAGCCACTGGATGGGCACCAACCCGCGCATGTTGGAGTCCTACCGCGCCGCGGACCGCGCGGCCTTCGAGCGCGCACAGAAGGACATCTACTTCGTTGATACCCAGGCGGCGCTGGAGCGGCTGGCAGAGGAGGGCTTGTTCGAGCCTGCGCAGACCGGACCGCGCTGGCGCGAGTGGGCCAGGGAATGGGCCGCTGAAAATCCTGGGGAGGCCGCGCTCCTCTATGGCCACAGGCTGGTGCATTTCCTGAAGCCCTGGCCGAGCGCGTTCATTGCACCGGCCTGGCAAGTCTGGCTGGTGGGACTGACGAATGTGGCGTGCTGGGCGCTGGCCCTGTTCTGGCTGTGCGGCGGGCCATTCACCTGGCGGCGCGGCGCATTCTTGTTGCTGGCGCCCGCGGCGAACCTGGCAGGCTGCCTGCCCTTTGTGTTTCACCTGCGGTTTCGTTTTCCGCTGACAGAAGTGCCTTTGGCGGTCCTAGCGGGCGCGGGCTTGGCCCTTGTGCTGGTGCGGCTGGGCCGGGATGGAGGCCCTCGCGCGGCCTGGTAGCCTCTCGGTTCCGCGCTTACATTGAATTCCAGCCGGTGTAGTCTATGAGAAGGCGCGGTAGCCAGTTTCCTATGGCGCAGTAGATGAAAGGGTTGCCAAATGAGTCAAGTCCTGCCCCGTTGTTCAACTTTCCTGTTGGCGTCTTTCCTGGCGGCGTCCTGCGCCGTAAGCGCCAGTGAGCTGAAAACTGAATCCTACGACAACAACCAAGCCGGGTTCAACCAGATGGAGCAGCGCATCGAAGCGCAGAACGGGCGCAACCTGCTGGCCCGGCCCGGCGTGCGGGTCTACGGCGATGCCCCCAGCCCGCGGGAACTGGTGGACGGCTCGGCGGGCATGGCCGGCGGCGAGGGCCGCGTGCAGATTGACGGCGCGCCCTCGGCCATCGCGTTCTATCTCGGCCAGCCCAAACCCATTCATGAGATCGGCGTCTTCACCTATAACGGCGACACGCGCGCCAACCAGGATTACGAAGTGCGCGTGGCTGACAACAGCGCCCATCCGGGCCAGATGCCCAAGTTCCCCGACGCGGCGCTGCTCACCACGGGTGACAAAATCCTCGGCAAGGACGGCGGCGGCTTCCACACTTCGTTCGTCGCAACTGACGGCGGGCCGCTGGTTCCCGGCAAGGTAGACTGGATCGAGTTCAAGATCTGGAGAACGTATCCCTGCAAAGCCGGACTGCCCGCCAAGACCAAAAACCCCCAGGGCTGGAACGCCGTCGTGGAAGTGGAAGCGTTCGGCGAGCCGAACGACGTCATCACCATAACGCCCGAGGAAAAAGCCCGCGCCGCCGCGCTGCGCGACCTGGGCAATCGCCCGCCCTACGAGAAGAAGAGCACCTGGCTGGAGACCATGCTCGCCTCGCGCGAGGCCCTGCTGCGCTGGGAGTGCGAGATTGACCTGCTGGTCTTGCAGCGCGCGGGCATAACCTTGGGGCCCTGGAACGCGATCGGCCCTGTGCCGCACGACAGCGAGGAAGCCCGGCAGCTCGAACGGCTGGGGAAGGTGGACCTGGCCAAACCCATCGCGGTCAAGGGCAATCAACTGGCTTGGCGTGAGTGCCCTGAGATCAAAGACGGCGAGATGGCGGACCTGGCCGCGCTCTTCAAGCTCAAGCCCGGCGAAGTCATTGCCTTGTGCCGGAAGCTGGACATGGAAATGGAGTTCGCCGGGCACGAAGGGTTGGCTATGGGCGTGGGGATGTCAGGCGGAAAGCTGAAAATCTCCGGCGGCGGCTCATCCCTGGCCGTGCCGGACGGGACGGAGGCCCTGCCCAACGAGCGCGTCTGGCCGATCCATGAAAAGCCGGGCCACTACCACGTCCTGGCCTTGCTCAGCGCCGGCAAGGATGGACAGTGCGACTTCTGGTTCGTGCCCCAGCCCCCCATGACCAAACCCGGCGCCGGGCCGCGCAATGAGCGCATTGCCCGCCGCCAGCGCCTCTTCGACAGGCTGAAAAGCGACTTCAACGATCCGGTCAGCCTCACGCAGATGAAGTGGGAGCAGTCGGACAGCATCTGGGTCCGCTTTGAGCGGCGCGAGATGTCCGGGCGCGAGTACTACCCCACGGATTGGGCGCCTGGGAAACCGAGGATTCTCACCGCTCAGTACAATACCTTCACGGAAACCCACGCGGCAGCCGCCAACAAGGAACTGGCGACCATTGAGCCGGCCATTCGCGCGCAGGCTGAGCCTTGGATGGCGAAGTTCCAAGCCGGGAAAGCTCCGGAAACCTTGGCGGAGGCCCAGCAACGTTATCGCGCCGTCGCCACGCTTCAGGCCGCTATGGCCGAACACCATCGGATCGCGTCCATGCGCCTGGCCGTGAAAGACCAGCAGGAGACATTCTCCGAATGTTATCCCAAGGCCGCCGAATACCTCAAGCGCATTGATGCGCTGGAAGAACAAATGAACGCGGTCTGGGCCAAGGTCATCCCCGGCAGCGATGACGCGCTCTCAGCGCTGCTCGCCATGCGCGAGAAGATCGGCGCCGAGGGCAAGGAGATCCTGCTCTCCAATCCCCTGTTGGCGTTTGACAAACTGCTCCTCGGCCGGGGCGGTCCCGGCTTCGCCTCCAACTGGGGCGGGCCGAACCACATCGGCAGTGAAATTGTGGCGCTCTCGCCAGTCCGCCCCGACGGGCAGCTCACGCCCATCTACAAAGGCGGGCGCATCAGCGACATGGACCTCAGTTTCGATGCCCAGAAGATTCTCTTCAGCGACAATGAGCGCATCCATGAAGTCAACGTGGACGGCACGGGCCACCGCCAGATCACGACGCACGAGGACCCGCACACCCGGCACTACGACGTCTGCCGCCTGCCCGACGGGAAGATCATGTACGTCTCCACCGCCTGCGAGCAGGCCGTGCCCTGCACCGGCGAATGGTACGTGGGCAACATGCACCTGATCAATGACGACGGCACCCATGAGCGGCGGCTGTGCTTCGATCAGGACCACGACTGGAACCCCTGCGTCCTGGAGAACGGGCAGGTCATCTACACGCGCTGGGAGTACACCGACACGCCGCACTACTTCACGCGCCTGCTCTTCACGATGAACCCGGACGGCTCGAACCAGGCGGCGCTCTACGGCAGCAATTCCTACTGGCCCAACGCCAAGTACTGGCCCAGGCCGATCCCGGGGCGCCCGACGCAACTGGTCTGCATTGCCTCCGGCCACCACGGCGTAGGCCGGGTCGGACAAATGCTGGTGCTGGACGTTGCCCGCGGCCGCCAGGAAGCCGACGGCGTGGTCAATCGCATCGGCGACCGGGGCAAGCGCGTCGAAGCGGTAATCGAGGACGCTCTGGTCTCCTATTGGTGGCCGCGGTTCGCGTATCCCTATCCTTTGGCCGAGCCCAAGACCAATCGCGGAACCGGCAAGTACTTTCTGGCCAACTGCATGCTCGACGAGCACAGCCCGTGGGGCGTGTACCTGGTGGACGTTTTCGACAACCTGACGCCCCTGCTTGTCGGCAACTATGCGGATCCGATTCCGTTGCGTCCGCGCCCCACGCCGCCGGTCATTCAGCCGCGCGTGGATCCGCAGCGCAAGGACGCGCTCGTTTACATGGCCAACGTGTATCAGGGCGGCGGGCTGCGCGGCTATCCGCCCGGCTCGGTCAAAGCCTTGCGGCTGGGGTCCCACGAGTACCGTTTCGGCGGCAACGGCGACACTTACGCGGCCTCCTATGAGGGCGGCTGGGACATCAAGCAGATACTGGGCACAGTGCCCGTAGAAACCGACGGCTCCGCGTTCTTCCGCGTGCCGGCCAATACCCCGATTTTCGTTCAGCCGTTGGACGCCGACGGCAAGAGCCTGCAGGTGATGCGGAGCTGGTTCACCGCCATGCCCGGCGAAGTGCTCTCCTGCGTTGGGTGTCACGAAAGCCAGAACCTGGCGCCGCCGCCCGTCGCGCATGTCGCCGCGCGCCGGAACCCCTCAGAAATCCAGCCCTGGTATGGCGCGGCGCGCGGCTTCGGTTTTGAGCACGAGGTCCAACCGGTGCTCGATCACCGCTGCGCCGGCTGCCACGACGGCCAGAACAAGGACGGCAAGCAGAAACCGGACTTCCGCGCCAAGTCGCTCCGCGCCGACTACAAGGCCAACTACAGCCCTGCCTATATGGCCTTGGCGCCCTATGTCCGCCGGCCGGGGTATGAGTCCGACTATCACCTGCCGGCGCCCGCTGAGTTTCATGCCAGCACCAGCGCGCTGATCCAAATGCTGGAAAAAGGCCACCACAACGTCACTCTGTCGGCCGCAGAACGCGACCGCCTGATCACCTGGATTGATCTTAACGTGCCCTACTCGGGGAATTGGCGCGAGAGCCACCGTCCGGGAGAAGACGAACAGGTCCAGCGCCGCGCGAAGTACCAGGCACTCTACGCCAACGTCGAGGACCGCAGCGAAGCCCCGCTGCCTCCACCTGCGGTTGTCCCATTCGAGCAGCCTGCGCCCGAGGCCCCCCGCCCCACGCCGCTCAAGCTGGACGGCTGGCCGCTGACCGCGGAGCAGGCTGCCGCTTTGCAGAAACAAACGGGACTGGGCGAACTGAAACTCGACCTCGGGGAAGGCGTGAGCCTGGCCCTGGAGCCCGTGCCGGCCGGCAAATTCGTTATGGGAGACGTTAGTGGCTTCCCGGACGAATACCCCGAAGCCGCCGTGAGCATCGAGCAACCCTTCTATATCAGCCGGCTGGAGGTCTCCAACAAGCAATATGCCCGCTTCGACCCCAAGCACGACAGCGCCTACATTGACAGCCGCGGCAAAGACCGTTTCACCCGTGGCTTCCCGGTCAACGAGCCCGAGCAGCCTGTCGTGCGCATAAGCTGGGTGGAAGCTATGGCGTTCTGCCGCTGGCTGTCACAGCAGACCCGCTATGAGTGTTCCCTGCCCACGGAGGCCCAGTGGGAATGGGCTTGCCGCGGCGGGAGCGCCAGCGCCTGGTCCTTCGGCGATTCCTATGAGAAGCTCCAGGACGTGGCCAACGTGGCGGATTCCTCCCTGAGCGGCTGGGGCTGGGGGCGCGTGGAGAAAAGCTATTCGGACGGCGCCAGGTTCTCGATTCCAGGCGGCAAGTACAAGCCCAATGTCTGGGGCCTCTGCGACATGCACGGCAACGTCGCCGAGTGGACCCGCACCGAATACCGGCCCTATCCTTATGTGGACAACGACGGCCGCAACGACGGCCAGGCGCTGACTCTCAAGGTCATCCGCGGCGGCTCCTGGAACGACACGTTCCGCTACTGCCGCTCCGCCTCCCGCTGGCGTTACCTGGCCTGCCAGCCCGTGTACAACGTGGGGTTCCGGGTGGTCTGCAAGCCGGTGAAGGTGGCGGCGAAGGAGTAGGCTGGCGGAGTTGTCCCGCATCCCGACCAGTCGGGATTGCGGTGCGAGTTGCCGGCCACCCGCCAGTAGGGCCGAAAGAATGCTGCTCGGTCGCATGGCATCCCTGTTCTCTTGTGTGGCTGTTTGCTGGCCGCCTGTGGCTTGACATATACTCACAGTGTGAGGTATTATGGGACCATGAAATGCTTTGAATGCGGCACCGAAATGAAGGTTTCCCGCGAGACGCGGCGGGACAAGGAATCGGGCTTGCCCAACGTCACATTGAAAAACGTGGAGGTGCGCCGCTGCCTGGCCTGCGGTGCGGAGGACGTGGTGATTCCGCGAATTGAGGAACTGCACCGCCTGCTCGCCAAGGCTCTGCTGCACAAGCCCGGCCGCCTGACTGGCCCGGAGGTCCGCTACCTGCGCAAGTACCTGGGCTGGTCTTCCGAGGACTTCGCCGCGTGCATGGGTGTCGTGCGCGAGACCATCTCGCGTTGGGAAAACGGCCACGAACCCATGTCGCCTCAGGCGGAGCGGCTCCTGCGCCTGGCCGTCGCTCACGAACAGCCCATAGAGGATTACCGTGTCCGCGACTTGTGCGCAGTGGACCAGGGCCAGGATGAACCAGCCTGGGTCACGGCCAGCCTGGTGGAACGCAAGTGGGAACTGGCCACGGCCGTGGCATAGGGCTTGCCGGCAGAAGTGCTGGGGCCATTCGAGGCGGGGCCGCATTGGGGAGAAGGAGAAAGCGCGCCTTGAATGCGGCTTTGTCCCAGAACACCCAAAGACGCAAAATCAGGCGCGGTGAACGCTATTTCTGAAATCGGGGACAGGGCAGAATGGCACATAGATAAGGAGCCGCTTTTGCACTAAAGAACAAATCCTCCCTTGCCGAAGAAGTGTATGGGACAGCTTCCACGGGGGGAGGATTACCATGGCTAAATCTTTTATCGT
>JBEKKG010000438.1:0-6448 GCA_050010835.1 Planctomycetota bacterium | reverse complement strand
CCCTCGCCCCTCATCCCTCGCCCCTCGCCCCTCTTTACTGCGCGTACGTGTAGACATTGGCCTCCCAAGGCACGAACTCATCCTCGAATTCCTTACCATCTCCCAGCGCCTTGTTCGTGCGCTCGTTCTTCAGCTCCTTGATGGGATTAGCGAACGAGAGCTTGAGTTTCGCGCGGGCCTGGCCCAGCCCTTCCTTGGCCGAGCCGAAGCCGCTGATTGAAGCCTTTCTGTCCAGGTTGCTGACTACGCACAGCGTGGTGCGCGCGCCGTTCTTCCAGAACAGCGCCTCAGTGGCGTGCGCCGGCTGGCCGTCAAGCTCCAGTTTGAGGCGCGGCGTCACACCCGCCTCTTGCAACACCTTCGCGACGAACGGCGGCCATTCCCGCGACTCGTTCTTGGGCCGTTTCAGCAGATAGCCGATGGGTGAGAGATTCAGGTACAGGGCCGAGCCGTTGCGCACCACCACGGCCGCGCCATCGGGTTCCGCATCCGCTTTGCCCTTGTCGCCCTTCAGGCCCCGCTCAAAGACCGCCATCTCCTTGTACAGGGCTGCGCCGTCCACGTCCCAGTTCTTCTTGGTCACGCCCGCCTGGTCCTTCTCGCCGTCCACTTCGGTCAAGGTCTTGCCGCCCAGGATGCCTGGGGCCAGGTCGCGCTTGACGCCAAAGAGCTCGTCCAGCGCACCCGTCGCGCGGGCCTTGCCGTGTTCGTCGCAGATGCCGCAGAGATGATCGGCGATCACTGTGCCGCCTTTCTCGGCGAAGGCCTTGATGGCGGCGGCCTCGGCATCGGAGAGGCACAGCGCGCGGTTGAGCAGCAGGACTTTGAAGCCCCCTTTTTGCAGGCCGCCGGCAAGCAGATGGTCCTGGTGGATGAACTTGGCCTGGATGCCGAGATCCTCCAGGGTCTTGAGCCAGGCGACGCGCGAGTTGTTGCTGGTCGAGCAGGAGTTTTCCATGGAGGAACTGCGGTTCGGCCAGGTGCCGGCGTGGCAGGCCGCGTCCAGTGCCCAGGTCACCTGGATGCTGGGGTGCGAATAGTAGATCGCCACGGGGTCGTTGACGAATTCGCCGTCAATGATCAGTTTCGAGACCGGGCCGGTCACCTCCTTGAACGTCTCCGCCAGTGCCTGGATGTGCTCCGCCACCTGGCCCTTGACGAACCAGCCCTCCGGCCAGCCGATCACGCCGCGGTTGCCGTGGCAGAGGTAGTACCACAGGAACCAGGCGTCCTTCCTGGGGTCCTTGCTGGAAAAGAAAGTCTGGACGTGCGGGCGCGTTTGGGGCCAGAAGCTGCGCAGGATTTCGTTGTTCCCGCCTATGTCATAGGCTTCCATCCATTGCGCGGCCTTGCACAGTTTGCGGAAATCGTACCCACCCCACGCGCAGGGGCCTTGCCCGCCCACGAACCCCGCCGGCGTTTCGGGGTCGAGGCTGTTGGCAAAGCGCACCATCGCGGCGACGCAATCGCTGAACTGCGTGTCCATGTATGTGCGCCAATCGCACCATTGGCTCAGGTTGAGGCTGCCCAACCCGTCCGCTTTGAGCTGCCCGCGGAACGCCTCAAAAGGCTTGGGCGAGATCTCATCGAAGCTCTGGTACGTGGCGCCGTATTGCGCGTTCAGCTTCTCGATGGTCTTGTAGTTCTCCGCCAGGTACTTGCGGTATCCGGCGATGGAATTGGGATGCCCGTCCACCTCGGCGGGCGAGCAGAACGAGCCGAGACTGATCTCGTCGTCGAGCGCGTAGGCAACCACCGACGAGCCCTTGGCGCTGGTGACGTTCTCGCTTATCAGTTTCTTCATGGCCTCGATGGTCTTGGGGTCCACGAGGCTGTTGGGCCGCACGAGAATGCCCTTCTTCCTTTGCACCTGGCCCATCAGCCCCCCAAGATGCAGATAGCCTTTGCCGGCGGTGTGGTCCACGTAGAAGGGCCAGTTGGTTTCCTTGGCGAAGGCCTGGAGTTTGTCGCTGCAGCGGTCAATATGGAACCCGTGCAGGTTCACCGATTCGTACAGAGCCTTGTCCGCGGCAACGTCCGTCTGGAACTGCCACGGCAGGATTACGAAATTGCTCCAGGACTTCGGCGGCGGCACGTCCGGGACGCCGTCGGGGGCCTCGCCGGCGGGTGCGGCTGGCTCAACACAGAGGACACAGAGGGCACAGAGAAGGCCAGGGGGGATTCGGAGGAAAGGATGTGCATGGGGCATGGTTTGACTCCTTGGGCCTGGGTGCTCTACTATGTACCCCGCTCGCGCGGAGGAAACGCCACAAACAGCTTGAGCCTTTGGGCCGTGCGCTCTTTTCTTTCTAGTCTCCATGCAAGTGCTCAGCGTCCCCATGCGGTGAATAGTCCAGGCCAACGCCTAAAGTCCCACAGAGTTCCCATTGCTCTAAGTCCTTAAAATACTGGCCTTTTAGGGATAGATTCAAGATATAATAGGGATCGTTTCGAGATATAATAGGGATCTCATCAAGATATAATCGGGATAGAATCAGGTGAAGATAAAGATATATCCAGGTGAGAATAATGATATAATGAACTGACATAGGCATTGAGGATATGGGACATTCATCTTCTTGGCCACAGAGGCCAGGAAACGTGCCAAGAAGATGAATATCGCCTTCTGCTACCAACGAGTTCCTTGGAGAGGGGCAGACATGTAAATGGCTTCCCTGGCAACCCTGTCTGTAACCCTTCCCATTGCTCTCTTGAACCATGCCTAGATTCATTTCCTGGCGTCTCCGCGTCACCGCGTCCCCGCGTCTGGGGCTCTCATGCCCAGTCAATCCTCTCCAGCACGCACGTACCTCAGGTAAGAGTATCACAATGCCATCAGGCTGTCAAGCCCAAAACTAAATAAAAATGTACTGTGGTGCCGGCATTGACAGTTAACCACATACAAAGGCAGGACTTAGGCTCTTCAAAAAATCAGAAAATATTCTCCCAACCACGGTTCTAATTGTGCTCGTCAAGCCACTTCTTGGAGGTGGCGCGAACGGACTCAAGCATCTTCTGCTCCTCCGGCGTAGCCTGAGCAGTGTCCCCGCGTTTCTGGCGCTCGAGCAAGCTGCCGAAGAAGGACCATTCTTGCAATGTCCCTTGGCCGTCATAAAGAAGCCATGAAAGGTTGAATGCTGCCAACCAACGGATACGGCGGTCGTCATCGCAGCAATCGAGAGTTGTTAAGAGGTAAGGAGTAACCAACTTGATCAGTGCAGGGTCGCTGGTCTTGCAATCGAGGAAGACCCAATAGCTGCGCTGAAGCCAGTTCTTCATTTGTTGACAAACAGAAGGATCGAGGCGCCGGCATAAGAGGGCGACGAGGGACGCGAACTGCATATTCGCGTCCCCGATAAATGCAACCGCCTTAATAGCCTGTTCCCTGCGCAAGGGATCGCTGTCTGACAAGAATTCCGCCCAAACCCCTGGCAGGTCCTTGGGCGGCAGCATCCCTGCTAGAACCTGCAATGCGTGCTCACGAGATGGGGAGTCTTTCCTGCAGAAGCTGGCGACTTCTGGCAGAAGCTCCCGACGGTTGACCAGGAATTCCAACAGGCCCGCCATGAAGTCAGGATGGGGCGGCGACTGTGTTGCGGCCTGAGCGAGAAAGTATCGAATGCGCTCCGCTGTCCCGCGCAACCCCATCACAAAGCCCGCGTCGCGTCGCAGGTTCGGCGAGCTTGCCGCGATACTGCCCTGCGCAATCTGGTCGGCCACGGCCACCGCCTCCTGAATGTCGCCGCATACCAGCCCTTGGAAGGCGCAATCTTGTGCTTCGGGGTCGGTCGAATTTACTTCCGCAAGCAGCCTCTTCTTTGAGACGCGGCCACTCCAGAGCGTGCAAAAGTACAACTCAACCGCTGTCCTATGTGACGACAACTTCAGCGACGCTGCCGTTGGTTCGGCGACGAAAACAGGCGTATTCTCCAGTACCCACCTTCTCCAAGTCCACGTGGCGTGATCCCGGTGGCGATGCCACACAGCGCCGCACTTGAAGTCAGCGCAGTACAAGAAGAGCGGGCAGGGCAGCAGCAGCGCGACGAGCAGCGCGGCGACCGCGCAGAACCAGATCAAACCGCGCTTCCAGTGGCTGCGTACGGTGGTAGCGCCGGCGTCCCTGCCGGCACGGAGGCCGGCGCTACTGTCCCGCTTAGCCGCGCGGCGCAGACGCCACCAGGTCACGGGCGCAGCGCCCAGGTACGCAATCGCGCCCACAGGCAGGAACACAATCACGCCTGTGTCATAAGCCCAATCGAAGGGGCTGGAGAACGAGAACACAAACCTGATCAGGTACGCAATAGCGCCGAGGAGAACTGTCTCCGGGCCGCCCAAGACCATGACGGCCCAGCCCCAACCGCTGCGCTCGCCGCGCCGCCACGCCCGCACAGCCAGCGTCAGCGACCAGACAACGAGCACACCAGTGGCGGAGAGGGCCACGCCCAACCCCGGGCCGAACGCTTCGTCATGTGGGTCCAGGATGGAGGCCAGCACAATGCTGATGCAGCAGGCAAGCATCGCCAGACCGTTCACCAACAGGGCATCGCGCGTGCCGCTTAGGTTCCGATTCGACCAGAACGAGGCCATGCGTTCATTGTCGCATATTTCGCCGAATTGCGCGAGTCGCGCATTTCGCTGAATTGCGCTCCCGCAATTTTGGCAAAATGCGGGACAACCGCGCCCAGCCCCAAGCCCACTACTGCCCCGCCTTCAGCAGTTCCTGCGCCTTCCCCTTCGTCCCGCGGGACTTTGCTTTTTCCAGCACGGTCTGAAGCGCTTTCTCGCGCTGTTCCTTCGATACGTCCTTCAAATCCTTCGACCCGGCCAGGACGATGATGGCCGAGCAGGCTTCTTCAGCGGTCGCGGGATCCGCGGCGTAGGCCAGCAGCAAGTCCAGCGCTTTCGCGTTGGGGATGCTGCCGAGGACCGAGCTCACGAGCCGCTTCTCCTCGGGCCGCGCGGCCAGCGGCATGGCTTCGGTGAGCTTCGCCAGCCGAACGTCATCCCCGAGATTCTTGTCGCCGAGGAGATACTGTAAGTAGCCGCGCAGCGCCAGGATCAGGTACGGCTCCTTCTTGGACGATTTGGCCAAGGCCAGCAGCGGTTCCATTACGCCGGCATCCCCAGGCCATTTGTTCGGCCAGGTGCAGAGCGTCCGCACGGCCTCGCCCTGGACGGTTTCATCCTTGTCATCGAGCGCCGCTTTGACCGCGGCCAGGGCTTCGGGTCCGCCGGCGCAAGCCAGCGCGTGCAGCCCGATCACGCACACGGCGGCGTCCCCGCTCTTGGTCAGGGCCGTAAGCTGCGGCGCACACGCTGCGCCTCCACGAGCAGTGGTGGCAGTGAGCGCCCTTTCAAGGTTCGCACGCTCAGCGGGGTCCTGCGTCTTCAGAAGAATTCTCACCAGGTCGGGCACCTGCTTTTCGCCGCCCAGCGTGCCGATGGCGGCCACGGCGGCGGCGCGGACTCCCGCATCGGGGTCTTCGGCGCACGGTGCCAGGGCGGGAACGGCGGCCTTGATCCTGCGCTGGGCGACCAGCTCAATCAGGATCTGGCGCGTTTTTCCCGAAGCCTCAGCGAAACGGGCGGCTATGTCGGCGTCCGCTTCCTGTCCGGGCAGTTTTTGGATGGCCTCCTTGGCAGCACGGGCCAGCTCCTCGTCATCTTCGAGCGCCACCTTCAGCAGGACGGGCACGCACGAGGCGTTGCCCATGCGCGGCATCACGCTCAGAGCGGCGAGCACCGCCGGCTTCTTGCCGCTCTTGATTACTTCGAGGATTGCGGGCAAGGCCTTGGGGTCGGCGTGGTCAGCCAAGGCCGTGATCACCACGGCGCGGCGCTTCCAGCCAAAGCCCGCGGTGGCCACGTCGCTGCGGTCCGCCAAGGCCAGGATCAACAACGCCTGCCGCTCCGGCGTCAGGTGGGCCAACTCGCCCAGCAGCGCGTCAGTGGCCTCGGCGCCGGGAAGCTCGCGGGCCGCGCGCAGTCCGATGCCGAAGAGTTCCTTGTCCTTCGACTTCAATTGCTCGATGAGCAGCGGGATGCCGGCCGTTTGCCGCGCCAGAATCGCGCCGCGGATCGCCTCGCGCACCTGCTGCCTGGGCACCTCCGCCTTGCGGATCGTATCGTACAACTTCACGGCTGCTTCGTTATTGCCGTCATTGAAGAACCGCTCCGCGCACAGGATGCAGCCTTCGGCGACGCCGGTGAGCACTCTGGCCGGCGCCGCGGGCAGGAACTGTTCCAGCGCTTTGGCCGGCTCAGCACCGCCTATGCGGCCCAGGGCCACCGCCGCAGCCGCGGCCACGTCGACGTCGGGGTCCCGCAGTTTCTGCGCCAGCGCGTCAAGCGACTTGGCATCGCGCCGCACGCCGAGGGAGACGATTACCCCGATCAGGAGCGGCCCCTGCAGCTTGCCCAAGGCTGCGCGGAGGGCCTCGTCGGCCTT
>JBEKKG010000437.1:0-6450 GCA_050010835.1 Planctomycetota bacterium | reverse complement strand
CTCCAACGTCACGTATTCGGCCGGGATAACCGTCTTCCGCACTTCCGCGTCGGCAACCAGCCGCTGCACGCAGACTTTCTTCGTCCTGGCAGGAATCATGACGGTTTCGGTCGTGGCTTCCCTGTCAAGCACCTGCTTGCAGACCGTCACGAACTTGGCCGGGACTTCAACCAGGCAGAAGGAATCGCCGCAATGGGCGCGGTCATCGCTGCGGAGCTTATCGCCGCAACTGTCGCAATCGCTGCTGCCGCTGGTTCTCTTCCAGTATGTGTATGCCGGAGACACCTCGATGCGCTCCGACTCAGATCTGTACTGCGCGGGGATAACCCTGAGTTCTTCCCGCGCCGCTTCAATCACCACTTCCTCCTCCGCGGTTTCATACCGGGCGGGGATGATTTCGAGGCACGTTGACTCAGGCCGGGTCATCACCGTGAAGGTCTCCGTCTCGTGCTTCGCAGGAACAACCGACAGCACTTTCGTCTCCGGGGCAACCTCGATCGTCACGTTCTGGGTTTCCCACTTGGCCGGGATGGGTTCCAGGTACGAACTGGCAGGACTGACCTCGACTGTCTCACACACGGTCTTGTACACGGCCGGCCTACAGACCAGTGTCCACCCCTCGCCCGGCCTGGCTTCTGGCAAAGGCTGGCCTTCAACGAACGGCACCTCATCCAGGGTCTCTGCCGCCGGCAGGTACCCCGCACTCAAAACGCAAGCAAAACAGACCCAAACAACCCCAACGAAGACTTTCGTCCCCATGACCACTCCTCCTTCCTTTTCTGTCCTCCCGCTTTCAGATGGAGAACCTGGCAAAAGTTCGACTTATTGTGTCAACAAACCGCCACCCCCGGAACTGCGGCACAAGGCCACGACCTGACTCGCCGGCTCTTGTCCCCGCCACGCTCTCTCTCCTGCATGTCCCTTCGCCAACATGTCAGATATAAGACACTGCTGGCCACCAATGGCCCAACTGCTGTTCTCAGAATCAAGAAAGATAGGTGCACGACATCCCCTCCTCGCACTGGGACATCAAGGACTTGTCGTGTACCCCTCCATCTGGCCATCCCTTCTTTCCTCCCTTCTGTGAGGTCAACTGTTATCAAACGCCGTGCCAAGAGCGGAGTTGTACATTTTCTTGCTCTTGATCATGCCGGCTTCGCCTTAGCGCGTAATGTCCGTGCCACCGTCCAGGCTGCGGCCATTTCTCTTGGAGAAGACATGCTTGCTCTTTTCGCAGGCCGCCTTGGCATCCTGCTTCGCCTCCAGATAAAGATTGTGGAGGTCCTGGGTCGCCAGCTTGCCCCCGCTGGCAAAATACTGGTTGGCTACCTTGCCCACGGCCCAAGTTGTCACGAACGCTGACGCCGCGCCGACCGCGCTGCCCAACACGGGAATCACGTTCAGCAGGCTGTGCACCGCGATGCGCATGCTCGTCGCGCCCAGAGTGCTCGCTATCAGGGACCGGGCGGCCTCCTTATCCACCTTATGCCCCCAATACTGGCCGATATCGCGGACCATCTTCACTTGCACCGCGACGATCAGCAGATCGGTGAGGATGGTGAACCCTGGAATCGGGACGGCCCCTGAAAGCGCGTTGACGATCGAGAATTTCGAGATGTATTCCTGGATCGCCGCCTCGCGTTGCGTGGTATCGGCGATGGGGTTGATGTTGCCGGGTATGATCCAGTCCCGTGCTTCGGCATACATGCGCCCCAGCAGCGTAGCCCGCTCCAAGGGGATGCCCAGCCCGCGGCGGATTTCATCCAGGAGTTTCTGCCGTTCCGGCGGGCAGGGCCCCTCCGCGTAGGCCAGGCAGTACGCGGCATTGTAGGTCCGCTCCCGCGCGGCGCGGGAGGTGATCTTTTGCAGTTCTGCCTGCAAAGCGATGCGTGCATCCAGCAGGCTTTTCAGTGGCGGGCCTGCAGGCAGCGCCAGTTCCTGGAAGGCCTCCTCCAGCACCTCCTTCTCCTCCGGCGAGAGCACTCCATCGGCCTTCGCAAAATATACAAGTACGCGCAAACTGGCCGCGATTTCCTCCGCGTTCATCGTCGTTATCTGGGTCTCGTCGGGCCCCAGTTCGGCTTCCACCAATTGCAAAGACGTATCTACTGTGCCAGCTTCCATTGCAACGACCTCCACCTGGGCCTTCCCCAAGGGCCATACTGTGGAAACCGGCAGGCAAGGCCCATACCAACAGTCTCAAGAATCGGGGTTGGCCATTGTGCAAAATTTGATAATTCGCGGGCGGCGTTGTACAATTACGCCAGAAAGAACCGGAGGGGCTGTTCCGAACCCCCGGAGTTTTAGGCGGAGATGAACCGATGGCGGTTATGCGCGTAGTGACTGTTTTTGACACCCCAAAGCTACAAGACCGTGTCGCACAGATCTTCGAGGATGTTGACCCCGAAGCCGTCCTTGTCCCCGTTGAAGCACAGGCTGAGCCCTGGGCCCAGCTTGCGCAGCAGGAGGCGGACATCTTCCTGCTAAGCACCTCGTTGCTTCCGGAGGCCGCCGAACAGGGCATCCAGGCCCTGCGTGCCCCTGCGAATGAGCCGTGGGTCATTGGGGTCTCCCACCGCGAAGACGCTGAGGAGTGCGCGCAATTGATGGCCGCCGGCTGCCGTGCGGTCATCTATTCGGGCATATCTCTGCGCAGCCTGGAGAAGGTCTTGCCCGCGCTCTTGTCCGAACGCCGCCGCTTCCTGGCCAGGCTGGCAGCCGGAGAACAGGCCAACGGCCACGGCACCACGGCGCAGAAATCCAAACCGGAAATTCCCTCGCTGGCAGACTTTGCCTCCTCAAACCCTTCCATGCAGGCCTTCATGGACATGGTGCAGAGAGTCGTCGCCTCGGATACTACTCTGCTCATCCAGGGCGAAACGGGAGTTGGCAAGGAACTGCTGGCGCGGGCCATACATGAGGCGAGCGCCAGAGCCCGCGGCCCCTTCATCGCCATCAACTGCGGCGGCTTGCCCGAAACGCTGCTGGAGAGCGAACTCTTCGGACACGAAAAGGGCGCCTTCACCGGCGCCACTCACGTCCGCAAGGGCTGCTTCGAGCTGGCCCACAAAGGCACCGTATTGCTCGACGAAGTCGGCGACATGCCTGCCCACTTCCAGGTCAAGCTGCTCCGCGTCCTTCAGGAACGCAAAGTAACCCGCATCGGCGGCGAAAAGGCTTTCGACGTGGACGTGAGAGTGATGGCAGCGACCAACCAGGACTTGCACAAGCAAGTCGCCGCCAAGAGCTTCCGGAACGATCTGTTCTTCCGCCTCAGCGTGGTCACTCTGACGATTCCGCCGCTGCGCGAGCGGCGCGAGGACTTGGAGGGCCTTATCTCGCGCTACGTCGAGAGCTTCCGCGCGCAGATTGGCCGGGACGTCACAGGCGTGGCGCCGGCGGCGCACAAGGCGCTGCTCCGCTATCCCTGGCCGGGCAACGTGCGCGAGTTGATGAACGTCCTCGAGCGCGCCGTGCTGCTCTGCAAGGGCCGCGAAATCACGCTCGACGACCTGCCGGCGCACCTGGTTGATCCCGTGGCTGTAGTCGGGGAAGGCGCCCCCTCCGCGAGTACCAGGCTGCTCAAGGGAATCGCGCGGCCAGGCGAGTTGCCCATGGAGGTCCTTGAACTGCCCTTGCTCGAAGTGCGCCAGAAAGTGCTTGAGAAGTTGGAACGCGAATACCTGAAGGGCTTGCTGAAGGCCACTGAGGGGCGTGTGGGCGAGACCGCCAAGCTCGCGGGCATCGAACCGCGCACCCTCTATGACATGATGAAGAGATACGATCTGCACAAAGAGGACTTCCGCCCGTTCCGCGCCGAAACTGTCGCAGCCGCCCCGCCAGCCCCCAGCGAAGCCCAGTCGCCCGAACTTGCGCCGCGCTGAATTAATGCCGGAACACGATTTCTGGTGGTAGGACAGCCTTTCCAGGCTGTCCGGACAGGCTGGAAAGCCTGTCCTACCTTGCCGGACTTGTTTGCTTGCCGTGGCGCAGCATGGCCACAAGGACGCTATCCGGCACACCGTCCTTCCTTAACGAGATGATTTCATCCACGGGAAGCTCGTAGGGCGCGGGGCTCTTGTCCACTTTCGCGATCATTTCTTGTTCGCTCGCTCCACTCTTGGCCATGCCGCGGACGTCGGTTGGGCCTTCGTGCTTCAGGACGAAAATGACAGCAGCAACTGCTAACGCCACCAGAGCTGCAATCCCCAGGAAGATCGGCAATTTGCGTTTCATTGTGTCTCTCTCCTACCCCGCCTCATTCGCCACAGCACGCACAGAAGGAATTCTTGAGACCACAGATGAACGCAGATGAACGCAGATGGAAAAGGAGGATTCGCAATCTGCGTTCATCTGCGGATACAGGTCCGGGCTACTCACCCCGACGGCCTCTTTCACCGCCCCCGCGGGTGCTTTTCGAGCTTCTTTCCTGTCCTGTCCGCCCGCTTTCTTCGGCAGGGCGGCTGCGTTCTTCAAGCGCAGGCGGTTCGCTCATGCGCCCGTGCGCGGAGCCGTTGGAACGCGTCATTCCAGGCTCAGCGGCCCGCTCGCGGTTGACCGCCCCAGCGCTCTCACTGGCGCCGAGTCTTGCCTTCTCATCTGCCACCCTGGCTCGGGCAGCCTGCTCGGACTCCACGGCGGACCTGTGTTCCGTCTGGACCTCCCTGTTTATCTCCGGCCGCGTGGCCCCGGTTTGGGCCTGAAGACGCTGTTTCTCCAAGCCGAGGCGGTTGCGCGCCGCTGACTCCGCGGTGCTCGCCGGCTGGCTGGAAGAAGGCTGCGCCAAAGCTCTGCTGCCCGCCAACGTTCCGCCAGTGCCGGCCTGTCGCTGCCGCTGTAAGACTTGCACGGGGCTTAGGGGCGCGGTGTTGGCTACACTGGGCCTGAAAGCGACAATGCTGTTGCCGCTGCGCCGTTCCCCGGGTATAGGCTGGCCGGGGGTGGCCCTGGCGTCAGCAATCTGCATGGTCTGGATATTCTGTCCGGTGCGGGCCGCGACCTGGCGAGTCGCGATCCCTGAGTTCACGAGCTGGCTGTTATTGTTGTAGACATAGGTGTTCTTCACGATCGTCGTGTTATTGAATACATTGCCGACCCTTGACCTGGGGTAGGCGCAGAACCCGAGATCCAGCGCCAGGAAGGACTCGCAGGGCACGCACGTGAAAGCATCAACGCCCAGGCCAAAGTCGAAATCGAATCCCACGTGACCGCCGTGGAACATGAAACCGATGCCCGCGTCAAAACGGACCTCAGGCGACAAAGGCGCCCAGGCATAACAAGCATCCGAAGAGCGCCACTGCACCCACGACGGTCCCCAGACCGTGTCCGGCGCCCAAACCCACCCGAGGCCGGCTTCACCGTACCACCGCCCGTAGTGGAAGGGCGCCCAGCCCCACGAGTAGCCGGACTCCCAGTACCAGCCGTAGTCGGTCCAGGCCCAATGCCCGCCGTGGCAGTACGGACGCCAGTCGCTCACGGTCAGAGCAACTTGAGGCCGCCAAACCCAACCGTTCGGCGGGCGCCAAAACCACTCGCCGTACGGAGCCAGCGCCTCATAGAAGTAGCTGACGTTCATGCTCTCTTGTGGCGGCACAGTCACGGTAGGCGGCGACGTGATTACAGGCGCCTGGGGGCTTCCTGCCGTATTCTCAACCGGTGTGGTTACCGGCGGTCCCGTAACGGGGGCAGCGGTCACAGGGGCAGTGGCCGCAGGAGCGGCAGGAGCTTGTTTGGCGCGCAGTTCCTTGCCGTGGTCAATCATGGCCACGATTGAGGTGGCCGGCACCCCGGCATTCTCCAGCCTTGTGATCTCGTCGGCCGTAAGGTCATAGGCGACGCTCGAATTCTCTACGAAAGCTGTCAGCACATCCGGGCTTAAGCCGGCTTGCTGAAGTCTGATGACGTCATCAACGCCCTCGGAGCCTTGCGCCAGGCTCCCTGCTAGAACGAGGGCCGGCACCGCCAGAAACGTTACCCAACGCATATTGACCTCCTTTGTGGAATGTCTGCGGCAAGTTCGCGTACCCGGAAGAGTGGCGTCCTTGCCGGAAGTGTGGTTGGTGTGTTCCTCTCATGTTGCACCCGCTCGCAAGAACCTGCGACTCCAGGGGGAACGATTCCCGATTCCCTTGTTGGCAACTGGCAATCCTTGTTCCGCATCTCTAGCACCTGAGCGCTGTTCTCACGCAACAGCAAGCCTGGAAAGAAGATAAACTGCCGGATTTAGAGACGTTGGGGGATGTACCTTAAGGTCCCGGCAAAACAGGCCTGGGAAAATCGGAAAGCAGATTCCGAACTGCATCGTCTCTTCGGCGGCCAGCTACCAATTGACCTTAGCGCGCGCGCAACAATAACTTGAACATATTTTGTGCTCCGTAATTGCCGCAAAGCCGATAATGTATGTATGGTGGATGCCCAGCTTATTGCGCAGATTAAGCATAAATACGGTGC
>JBEKKG010000436.1:0-6464 GCA_050010835.1 Planctomycetota bacterium | reverse complement strand
GTAAATGCGTGGCCCAGAGCGTACCGCGGGCGTCCCGCCCGCCTTCGTCCTCGCGCCCTGCCGGCCTGCCACGGGCGGGCGGGACGCCCGCGGTACATTTGCTGACATGCACCCTCTGCAGCTTCTTGTATTTGGCCGTCAGGATTTATCCGCCGTGGCAGCACTCATTATCTACCTCTTGCCAATAGGAACATCGCAGAACGTGAGGGCGGCGATGCCGTTCTCACCGTACAGCAGGTTGTCGGGGCTCCACTTGGCGCTGTCGAGATAGGTGATCCTCTGGGCGGTCGTGGGCTCCCTTAGCTTGAGAGTGATGACCTTCCCCGACACCGAACCCGAAACCACCTGGCTCGCAGCCCCGTCCAGGTAGAACTGCGTCTTCAAAGCCTCCGCCCAAACCATAGGTTGGTCGAATTCCAGAGCGAGCTCATCCTTCTGATCGCTGGTAAAGCAAGTCTTCTTGAGGTCCGGCGGCGTGATCGCCTTGGGGAAGGCCGCCCCGTAGTTGTCCCGCTCCACCAGCGGGCAGATCAAGCGCGCCATCTCCGCATAGCCGGCCGCAGGATAGTGGGCAGGGCCGGGAGGTTTGATGCCCAGCGTGGACATGATTGCCATGTTCGAGAAACAGGACGGCAAGGTCCGCTGCACTTCCCGCAGCATATTGTCGGACCCATTGATGCCCATGGAACAGGACTTTGGCCAGATCTGGAAAATGTAATAGTGCTGGATGTTGGGGTAGTCCTGCTTCCACGCGGCCGCCAGGTCTATGAAGTATTTCTGGTACGTCTCCCAGCCAAAACCGCCGGTAGGGCCATCGGCGCCCTGATCGTTCTCGCCCTGATGCCAAAAGACGCCGCGGATGCCGTGCGTCAGCCTGGCTTGTTGGATGCGCCACAACAACCGCCCGTAGATCGTCGCCATATCCTGGGGGTTCTGCGGGTTCCGCTGGTGCTGGTCAATCCGGCTGCCCCCGACGGCTCCGTTGATTATGCAGATAGGGATTTTGTAGGTCTCCACCAAACGATTGGCCAGATCAATCCCCCAATAACCTACCACCAGGCGATCCTCTTTGCCCCTGCGGACTGCGTTCCCCCACCGTTCGCTTTTCGGATTACCGCCCATACTGCCATAGCTACGAATCCAGTCGCTGCTGAATGCGTGGTCTTCCTTGCCGAAATCCGTAGCGACCGCGTTGGATTGGCCATTAAGTAGGTAGGTGTCCCCGCACACCAGATTGGACGCGGTATGGAGCACGGTCTCGCGCTCACCGTTCTTCGACCCAAACTCCACTTTGTACTTGATGAGTCCCGGCTTCAGTTTCACTGAGAACGCGTATGTCTTCTCGGCGGTAGGTTTTTGGCTTTTCATGCTGCCCGAGGTACGCACCTCATCCACCTCAGTCACGGAGTAAACCCTCAGGAAAACCGAGTCGGCGGCTTCATTCAGCGTGCCGTTGCAGTAGAGCGTGCCTTCATTGTTGTCGTCGCGGGCATAGAATTGGTTGTCCTCGGGCTTCTCATCCTTGGCGGGCGTCCGTTGCACCCAGGCATCCTTCTTGGGTTCGTTGACCACAATCGTAGCAGCGGCATTGACCACGGCGCCGCCGTTGTCGAGGGCCAGGCTCACGGTCGCCCTGCCGCTGTTCTGCGCCCTGCGAAGGATCAGCTTGCCGGGTTCAATCTCCTTGATGACGGCGATATCCGAAACTGTCCAAGCGTATCCTAGCTTGTCGGCGCCTTTGGCCTGCATTTCGGCCAGGTTGGCGATCTGCGGCGCCACCTCGATCGTCTCCCGGCCATCCCAAGTTGCCGGCGCTTTAAGTGTGAATACCGGATCCGGAATGTCCTCCTTCACCGTGATGGCGATGTCCTTGGTCTGCACCTCATTGGCGCAGACCGCTTTGAACCGGAGGGTGAGCGCTTTGTCGCCAGTCACCCGGCCGGCATCCACGGTGTACGTGAGCCTATCCACGGCGACGACCGTTTCGGTCTCTTTGTCCTTGAGAATCCAATAGATTTTCTGTGCTCCGCCGGCCTGGGCCGTCAGCGTAGCCGTCTTGCCTTCCAAGACAGTAACTTGCGTCTGCGAGACCGAGAAAGTATCGCCTGGCTGGACCAAGGGCCCTACCAAAGTTTGCAGGGGCTTCTGGTTTTCATATTGCAGCCTGATCCAGTCGCTGGAACGGGCCACCTTGGAGATTCGCACCTCGTCAATGTCGCCGACGAAGTCGTAATGGTTGTACCACCCGCCAATCCACATTCGCGCCGGGGTCTTGATGCCCAGCTTGGGCGTCGCGGAGCCGTCCAGCCGGCCATTGATGTAGATCCTTCCGTCCCCGCTGTTGTAGGTATGTACGACGTAAATCCATTCGGATAGGGGGAGCGTGCTCTTGCCGTTCACATCCGCGAAGTCGCTGTCCACGTGGACATGCGGCGGGCTGCGGAATTGCATCCTGACTTTGCTGCCCTGGCCTCCACCCTCGTTGCCCCAGCCTATAATGGTTGCGTTTGGCTTCTCGGCCCGAAACCACGCTTCGGTGCTGTGCGGACCGGCCCCTGAAGGATAGTTGGCAATTTTCTCTCCGCAGAAAATACCCTGATTGCCCGCAAAGTGCCGCGCCTGCCCGACCACGCCCGCGGCAGCCGTCGTGCCGGCATCCTTGGACGTGAGCGTGCCGACTTCATCCTTCACCGGAGCGCTCATGTGCCAGACGCTGAGATATCCGTTGGACTCATTGAATACCGCTGCTCCGCTCGATTCGCTTGTCCCGTCGGCCTTGCCCCAACACAGTTTGAGCTCCTGGCGCGCGTTGCCTTTGATGGCAGGAATCCGCACCCAGATGCTGGCGTTGCCGTTCGCGGCGTCCCATTCCTCGATCTCGTACCTCAGCGGCCCGCCGTCGCCGGAGGAGAAACGTATGTCCTCTCCCTGGCCCTTGGCCTGGCTGAAATCGAAGAAATCCTTGTGCAGGCGCACCAGCAACGGGAAGTTTTCTTCCGCGGCTGTTGCCGGCAAGTTCGCGCCTTCGGGCGTGGTGAGGATGTAAAGGGAGCCTGAATGCTGCCAGCCCGGGTATTGGGCCGGCGCCTGGCCCGCATGAGCCGCCAGGCTCAACGCCACGAGCGCAAGAAGCACTATGGGCGCGGCATAGACCGTAATCGCCGTTCGTTGTTCCATGATTTCTCCAACTCAAGACTGCCGGCTGACTCAAGAACCAGTTCTGATTCTATCCCAACAGCGCCCGTTTAGCAGGGACGCTTCGGGTTGCAAGCGCGAATAGTCCTGCGCCCCTGACCATTGTGGTGCGGGCTTCCAGCCTGCACACCTCTAAGCCTCCTCAATCCGCGACCTGTCAGTGCAGGCAGGATGCCTGCACCCCAAGTCCGGTTATGTGTCCCCTGAACTCCCGCAGCCAGTTGCATTCCGCTGCCGTTGCGTTAATCTGTGTGCATCCGTGTTCAGCCGTGGTTAAGTGAGGGATGCTGCCCATGAACGCCAAAGAATTCGAAAACCTTGTGATCCGGAACCGCTCGTACCGCCGCTTCGATGAGACCAAGCGCATTGCGCGCGAGACGCTCGTTGAGTTGGTGGACCTGGCGCGCCGCACGCCCTCGGCGGGCAACCGCCAGCCGCTCAAATACGCCGTCATCCACTCGCCCACCGCCTGCTTCCGGCTGTTCCCGCATCTGCGCTGGGCCGCCGCGCTCAAGGACTGGGGCGGGCCGGCGGACGGGGAGCGCCCCACGGCATACGTCCTCGTCTTTTGCGACACCCACATCCTGAAGGAGCCGGGGTGCGACCACGGCATCGCCGCGCAGACGCTGCTCCTGGGCGCCGCCGCACGGGGCCTGGGCGGCTGCATGCTCGGCGCAGTTGACCGGGCCAGGATTCGCACTGAGTTCAATGTGCCGGAGCATCTGGAGATTGCGCTGGTCATCGCCCTGGGTGTCCCGGCGGAGAAATGCGTGCTGGAAGACACGGCCGCGGGCGAGGATGTCACGTATTACCGCGACGAGCACAGCGTACACCACGTGCCGAAGAGGCCAATGGCGGAAGTGCTGGTGGAACTGGCGTGAGGACATCAAAGTCCAAGCTGTTCACGTTGAGGTCTTGATAAGACGCGGATCGAACTGAATGGGGGTCTTGGGACCGATCGCAATCTTGCCGAAATCCGGGTGTGCAGGGTTGAGCAGATAGTTCCATTCGGTGGGCACTATCGCGCTGGGGACACGCAGGACCGCCGATCTTCCCTTGGCCAGCCAATCATTGCCGACACGCCGAACCACCAACGGCCGCGGGGTGCATTGCCACGTCCTTGGAAGCATATTGGGATCAACCGGCACGACCAGTGTTTCGTCGAAGGTCGCTTCGAAAAGCACGTAGCGACTCAGGAGTTCCTCAGACCGGAGGTGAACAAGCATTTCCAGGATGGCCAGCGAGACGCTGCCCGCCGTGTAGACGACCGCCAAAGCTGCGCTATTCCAGCGTCCACCGTACTTCTTCGAGCCGTCGCCAGCGAAAGCCCTGGCAGCTTGTGTCGCCCTGACGATGCGCCACGCGTGGATGCTCATACGAACACGCCGTCCTCCAGGCAGCCGATGAGGTTCTCAACTTCCTTTGCCCCCACGCTGGTCGAAGCCAGCTCAAGTGGGATCTCACCCCCCAAGCCCAATTGCGGCGTCTGCAGCCACTGCCTGGCGCCGGCAACGTCACCATCAAACAGCTCAACCGCCATATCGAAAATGGCAGAGGCGCGCAGCACGCGATCCGACTCGTCAGCCTGCAGCCTGCCCTGGTTCTGCCGGCGGGTCAGCGTGCGCTTAGGGATCGAGACGAAACGGGCCAACTTCTCCCAGGGCAATTGGGTAAACTTCTGGAACCTCGCCAAGCGGCTGAAGGGGAAACCCGCCCGAACCTGCCGGACAATTTGGATTACATCGTCGCTGCGAATGCCAAGCGTTCGCACACCAGGAAACCGCTCAGCGGCCTTGCCGCTTAAACGCAACACCTTGCTCTTCACCATGGACATGTCAACCTCCTGCCCCGCCATCTTGCCTTATTGTATACGCCAAATGGCCTGAATGCAAGCCAGTAACTCAACCTGCTGTGAAATTACCCAAAGTGAGACAATGCGCAGCCGGTCGCCGGTATAAGTTTACCGCTTTATCTCCTTCGTCACATTGGCAAACTCGTTTTCCCCAGCCTCCACTTGTTGCGCGTGCTCGCCGACCAGAATGCCTACGCCTGTCTCCGCGCCGCCTTTGGACCAGCCGATCTTGTTCTTGCGGAAGACCAGGTCGTGAGTGTGGCCGAGCACGACGATGGCGGCGCGCGCGTCCGGCTTGTCGGCGGCGCCGTTGTCGAGGATCGTGTTCTCCTCGAAGACGTTGCGGTGCGCGCCCATAGGTTCGCTTTCGTCGCGGAAGAGCACCCCGGCTTTGCCGTTGCCCACAATCATGTTGCGGCGGAAGACGTTGTCGGTGTCCTTGTGGCCGATGGAGATGCCGTGGCCTTTGTTGCCGCGGAGGTCATTGTCCTCAAACAGCCCGTGCTTCACCCGCCAGCAGACAAACATCCCGTCGCTGTCGTTCTCCTTGGAGCGGTTGCGGCGCAGCACGGGCCGCTGCGAGCCGATGCCCGGATGCAGGCCCAGCCCGGCGTTCTTTTCGCAAACGCAGTCCTCTACCGCCACGTCCTCGCTGACCTGGAAGGAAATGCCGTCGCCGTTGTAGGAGCGCACCACGCAATTCCGAATCCCCACCTTGGCGCACTCGAAAAGATAGATGCCGCCGCCGCGGCAGCCGTCGAGCGGCCGGGCCTGCTCGCGATTGCCTTCCACGCTCAGGCCTTCCACGGCCGCGTTCTTGATGCCCCAGCCGGCGACCACGGAGAAAACCAGCCGCGCCCGGGCCTTCAGCTCCAGGTCGTAGCGGACGTTCTGCAGCCACTTGATCGCCTCGCGCCAATTCTTTTGCTGTCCAACACTGAGAATTGGATCGCGGACGATACGGCGGATATAGATATGAAATTTTTGCTGAAGCAAAATCTGTAAAGTAACTTTTGCGCATTACTATCGCACTTTCACCGTCCGATATTTATCTTTGATTGAAGAATCAAAGAAGCGCCCCTTTGACGGCGCGGCCATGAAACGCTGATGCACATTTTTTGGCACGCCAGCGTAATCGTAAATTCCACCGCTTGTGAATTCGACCTCAAGGACGCATCGAAACCTGAGCTCTCTAAGAAGGAGCGGAAGCAGTTTAATCGTTTGAAATGCACCTTTCGCGAGGCGGCAGAACATCGTCGTGCATGGAAGCGGGCGCGCAAGATCGTCCGTGATCATTTCATTGCGCGCATCCGCAAGCTGGGCCCGAACGAGTAAATATCCTCGTTCGAAAGCGAAGATCCCGCCGAGCTAATAGTCGGCGGGATTTCTTCGTCTCGGGTTCGGTGCACGGCCTGAG
>JBEKKG010000435.1:0-6467 GCA_050010835.1 Planctomycetota bacterium | reverse complement strand
ATGAGCTCACCGGCGCGCAGATCGTCAACGAAGGCGACTTGCCCAAGGAAGTCAAGGTGAGCGAAGCGCGCCCCGTGGGACAGTACGGGCTGAACTTGGTCTTCAGCGACGGGCACGCGACGGGGATATACACGTTTGAGCTGCTGAGGGAGTTGGGGAAGGTGGCAAGTGAAGTGTGACAAGTGGCAGGGAATTGCCGTGGCAATCTGTCACCTATGGTCACACCTTATGGACAGGTTTGCGCGGGCCGGCCTTGCCGTTCCTGACCGCGGGCGGCGCCTTCTTGGCCGTTTGCGCCTTCGCGCTCCTGACGCCGCCTTTCTGAGCTTTTATTTCCTGAGGGGGACGCACCCAGGCCCGAATCTGCTTCAACGTTGCGTTGGGTGGTGGGAGCGGTTGCTTCTCCAGCCAAAACAGGTAGTCGCTCAGGCCCTCAGGCGTCTTGAACTTCCTTTCCAGACTGCGGCGCGCAGCAAGGCAACGCGCCAGATTCTCATCCTCAAATGGTTTCGTCTTCATCTGGCCTCCCCTGGCTGGAGCAGGAACGTAAATCGGCGCTACAAACTGAGATAACTGGCGTATGCCGTACACCGCGCTAGGTACTGCCAGAAAGACAAGTCTTGCTGAAGTACGGTGAATCTGGAAAGAGACTCGTCAGCTTCTGCGCCCTTCTTCGCCCAAAATTCCAGCCCGCTGAAATCCGGCAGGTAATGCCAATTTGAGTGTGCGACCGCGTTCCTGAATGCGCGCACTGGATTGTCAGTAAGGAACTTGCAGCATTTCCTGGTGGCCGATCCGGTCGGGAGTTCTTTCCGAAGAACGGTAAAACATGCCTCTCCCAGGTAAACAAAGCAGATGTAGTTCTGCACAATGACCTGCGCCCGCACAACCGGGGGAGGCGGAGTGGATGCGCGGACGATGTCCATCCATGCTTGAAATGCTCGCAACTCCTCAACCCGATCCTCTATCGGGACGACCGATGCATCTTCGACTCGTTGCTTTGCCTCGGATGACAGAGAGCCGACTTCCCTGGCAATGGTTGAAGCTAATCGGTTGCTCTCAGGCGCCAGAATGCTCAGGTCATCCCGGAGCCGAGAGGACCATTGCAGCATCTGTCTGTCGAGGACGTCCATGGCCCCCCCCTCAGAATCGCCAAGCTATGTCACTAGCATTAGCTCTCATGATGAAGCGAATAGGGGCTTGCCGCCCCTAGCAGACAGGCCCGCTTTCGCTGGACCAGAAAAGGCAAGCTGGAAAGCTTGCCCTACATCTTCACCGCCTTGCTGTTCGCCTTGGTGCTCTTGAGTGCCGGCCTTGCCCTGCGCTTCGCCCGCGCTTGCGCCACGCCGCGCCGCGTCGAGAGGTTCACGTAGTTCCGCGGGCCGCCGTTTTTCTCGAGATCACCCAGCCACGCGAACAGTTCGTCGAGAGTCTTGAAGCGGCGGTTCAGTTCATCTCGCACGCGGCGGCACTCGCGCATTACTTCGTCATCGTCATCATCCAGTTCGTTGTCTTTGTGGGCCATGTCAGTCTCTCCGTCGAATGTTCTCACCCAATGCGACCTTCGGTATGGTGTCTGGCGAGACCACCAAAGGCGGCCGCATTCCCCAGGTTGCCCAGAACCACGCCAACTTGGCCTGTGTGTCTGGATTGACCAGATGCGCCCGGTTCCACGACAACAAGTAGTCTACACCATGTACGATCGCAAAAGCCAGGTGAACCGCGTCATCCTGCACTGTTTCCGGGACGACATGCGCGTCCAACAGTCTTTCGGCAGTCTGCCGTACAGCAGACGTGCGAACGAGATAGGTCAATCTGCGAACTTCCGCCAAAGCCTCATCCTTGCCGGCAAAAACACCGTCAGCCAGCTCTTTTTCAACGACCCGGGACGCAAAGACCTCGAAAAACGGCCGTTCCTCTTTCCACCATTGCCGCGTGGAGGCCTGCTTCTCGAGGGCCTTGGGGTCCGAGCCGCGGTAATGAAGATACGAAGGGATGTTGGTGTCCGCATACAGCGTTGGCTTGTTCATGGCTGCACCTCAGCGGGCCACTCGGCATCCAGGGGCCTGTCCAGCGTTCGGACAGGCCCCTGGGTCCAACAATTTGGCAAAATGTTGGACAGTTACATCTTCACCGACTTGCCTTTCGCCTTGGAGCTCTTCACCGCGGCCTCGATGAACTTCATGTGCTGGACGCCGTCGTGGACCGTGGCGTATTTGCTGCCATCAGCAGGGGTGTACTTGCCATCGTTATAGGCCCGAACGTCCTGCTCGAAGAAACGGTGCAGGCGCGCGAAGGCATCGTGGAAGGCCTCCACGTGGCCGCTGGGGATCGTGGTCTCGCTCAGCAGGTCGGCGGGCACCTTGCCCAGAACGTCGTCTTCAGCCGGGACAGCCGCGCGCCAATACAGCCGCTCGACGCCGCTGGGGAGCCGAATCGTTATCAGTTCGGCGTCCTCCTGGCGCCAGACCAGGCTGCCCTTCTCGCAGTTGACTTCGATGCCCAGGTCGTTCTTATGCCCGATGCAGATCTGGCTGGCGCGAACCAAGGCCTTGCCGCCGTTGCACAATTCGCAATAGGTGGTGAAATGGTCGTCGAGCTGCCTGCCCTTAAGGAAGGTCTCAACAATGCCGTGCACGCTGACAACGTCCAGGCCGGTCACGAAACGCAGTTGCATGAAGGCATGGGTGCCGATGTCGCCGCCGCAACAGCTTGCGCCGGCCTTCTTGGGGTCGGTGCGCCAGGAGGCCTGCTGCTGGCCGGTGGTCTCCAGCCGCGTGGCCAGCCAGCCCTGGAGATAATAACTGTCGGCCCAGCGGACCGCACCGAGCTTGCCAGAAGTAATGATCCAGCGCGCGAAGCGGCTCGTCCAGTGGCCCAGGTACGTGTGCGCGATGCCGAAGGGCACCTTCTTTTCCTCCACGGCCTTGGCAAGCTGCTCCGCCTGCTTGGCCGTGATGGTCAGCGGCTTCTCGCAGAAGACCGGGATGCCGGCTTTGATGAGCTTCATCGCCGGGTCGAAGTGCACGAAGTTCGGCGTGACAATGAGCACGTAGTCAATGCGTTCGCCGACGGGCTTGCCTTTCTGGTCGGCGATCATCTCATCGTAGCTCTTGTAGCCTTTGATGGGGTACGCCCAGTTGGCGGCGAATTCCATCGCCTTGACGGGGTCCTCGTGGAGCGCCCCGCAGACGACACGGCGTGTGCCGTCGAAATGGATGGCCTTCTGATGGGGGTTGACGATGAACGCTCCGCCGCCGCCGCCCACCAGGCCCACGTTCAGAACACGTTTTGACATGGTTCGATCCCTCCTCCAATGCCCGGCCCGTTGACTCTAGTCTGCTGGATTCCGGGGACACGATCCCGATTTCCAAACAGCCGGAAATCGGGTCATGTCCCCGGAATCCCCCGATAACTTTCAGACTCTAGCGGCGTCTCAGGGAATGTCAAATCGGCTGCTGCCGGGTTCCGGGGACAGGGATTCCGGGGACACGATCCCAGGGATTCCGGGGACACGATCCCGATTTCCAAACAGCCGGAAATTGGGTCATGTCCCCGGAATCCCCCTGCTACTGCATTGCGGAGAACTCGTGCAAAGTGTAGTATTCAGGCGTACCTGCGAGGAGGACGTCATGCCAGAGGACTCACCCGGTGTCGGGCCCAAGTATGAAGTTGATGGCATCCTGCGCGTGGAGCATGTCCCGGGTTGGAGGGAGATACCTGGCCACCTCCGGATACAACCCCAGGCCGCGCCTGCCAGGACGGTTTCCGGCCCGGCTTCGCAGGAGACCGGGGCCCAAGACCTCGCCAGCACTTTGATCGCCGAGTGGCTCTGGACTTATGCTGAAGGCACAAAAGGCTGCCAGGCAGGCGACAGCGCGGCTTGGTCCCTGTTGGCGGAATTGCCGCAGCCGGACCACTTCCTGCGCATCCTGCCGGGCTGCGGCGGGCAGTCTTTCATTGAAGCTGAGTTCTACCGCGGTGCCCCGGAACTTATCGTCGAAGTGGCGCCTTCCGGGGACGAGTGTTCCTTTCCCCAGAATAAGGCACTGTACGCCAAGGCCGGCGTGCGGGAGAGCCTTGCCGTGCTGCTTGAGGAGAAGGAAGTCAGTTGGGAGGGTTGGGCCGGCGACAACTATGCAGCCCTCGCGCAATCACCGGATGGAATCAGGCGTTCATTGTTCTTCCCAGGCCTGTGGCTCGACGTGCAGGCGCTGCTGGACGGCAACGCTGCGCGCCTCATTCAAGTCTTGGAGTTGGGGCTACAGACAGCGGAGCACACCGAGTTCGTGGCACGCCTGGGAGCGCGGTGATTTGCCGCAGCTATCAAGGTGGGACGGGCGTCCCCGCCCGCCAGGCAGGCGGGGACGCTTGCGGTACATAGTCTCATGGAACTGACGCCGGCGCTTCTTGAGCAGGCTTACCGTGCAGGCTGCTTCCCCATGCCGGACGAGTTCGGCATCATCCGCTGGTATCAACCCAAGCCGCGTGCGGTCCTGCCGCTGGACGCTTTTCACATTTCGCATTCTCTGCGGCGCAAGCTGCGAAGAACCGTCTGCAAACCACAGGCTCCAGTCCCAGCCGCTGGCAGCAGCGGGGCTCCAGCCGCCTGCGCCCCCACTTCTGCGGACCCAAGCCTCTTCACCGTCACGTACGACCAGGCATTCAGCGAGGTCATGCGGGGTTGCGCCAATCGCAGGCCGACCTGGATCACCGCGGAATTCTTCCGTGGTTACACCGCGCTGCACCGCTTGGGGAAAGCCCACTCCGTGGAAGTCTGGCACGCGGGCAGGCTGGCCGGCGGCACGTACGGCGTCCATCTTGGGGGGGCTTTCTTCGCAGAGTCCAAATTTCACACTGTGACGGATGCGTCCAAGGTCGCGCTGGCCAAACTGGTGGAACGCTTGAAGGAGAGAGGTTTCACGCTGCTGGAAGTACAGTTCCTCACTCCACATCTCGCGCAGTTCGGGGTCCTGGAAATTCCGCACGCGGAGTACATGCGCCGGCTGGAAGCTGCTCTGAAATTGAGGTGCGACTTCCAGGCTTGAGGCTTGAGGTTTTGCCTCCTCACCGTGCGCGCCCAGGGCCTCAGCCCTAATGCCTAAAGGCTAATGCCTAAATTTCGTTTCACGTTTTCCAGAGAATGCTTAGACTAAAGGCTGATGAGCGCGGGAATCATAGAGGGCGCCCCCTTGGCCGAGCAAGTCCGCACTGAGATTGCGCGGGAGGTCAGAGCGTTGCGCGCGCAAGGCCGGGCGGTGCGCCTGGTTTGCGTCCAGGTGGGTGAGAAGCCCGAATCGCTCCTGTACGTGAAAAGCCAGCGCCGGCTTTGCCACAGCCTGGGCATTGACTTCGCAGTGGAAAGACTGGCCGACACGATAAGCCAGACAGCGCTGCTGCACAAGATCCATGAATTGAACGCGGCCGCGGAGGTCACGGGTATTATCCTGGAGTTGCCGCTGCCAGCCCGCATAGATGCTTTTGTCTGCCAGCGGGCCATTCATCCGAACAAGGACGCAGAAGGCGTGCATCCGGTAAGCCTGGGCCTGCTGGTCTATGGCATTGGCCACCATGCCCCCTGCACGGCCATGGCCGCATACCAACTCATCAAGTCCACAGGGGTGGATCTGCGCGGGAAGGAATGCACTGTGGTGGGGCACAGCCAAATTGTCGGCAAGCCCATTTCCTTGATGCTGTTGCACGATCTCTGCACGGTCACCACTTGCCACGTGGCCACTCGCGACCTGGCCTGCCACACGCGCCGCGCCGACGTCCTGGTGGTGGCGGTGGGCAAGCCGGGCCTGATCACTGCGCACATGGTCAAGCCCGGGGCGCTCGTGGTGGACGTAGGCGTCAATCGGGTGCCGGTTCTGGATGGCCAGGGCCAGCCGGTGCTGAACGAAAAGGGGGAGCCGGTGTACAGAATCGTGGGCGATGTGGACTTTGCGGGGGTAAAAGAAGTGGCAGAATGGATTACGCCTGTGCCTGGTGGCGTGGGGCCGCTCACTGTCACCATGCTGCTGCGCAACGTCACGGAAGCGGCGAAGCACTTTCATCCGCTGGCGGGGTAGGCTATACTCTTGGCGCGCGAAACTTCACACTGGAAACCGGCAGGATGATGAGCAGGTTGCGCGTCGTAAGGAAGTCCTTGTTGCCGCGCGCCGGCGGCAGGTTAGAGTGTTGGTGCGCAAGGGCGGCCCTGTCTGCGCAACAAGGTTAGGTTGCGGGCGAGAGGCCCGCGGTACAAAGGAAAGGCTGCATGGCCACCGGCCTCGGAATTGACATCGGGACGGAACACATAAAAGTGGTGCAGGCCCGGGTGTCAAACAGCACCGTCCTGGTAACCGCGGCGTACAAGATCCCGCGCAAGGGCGATCTGGGCCCGGAGGGCCCCGAGGACACGACCGGCAGCCTGAGCATCCCGGAGACCCTCGGCAAAGACCTCAAGGGTGCAGGCCTGCGCCGCA
>JBEKKG010000434.1:0-6467 GCA_050010835.1 Planctomycetota bacterium | reverse complement strand
CGTTCCCTCTCCAACATCTACCAGATTCGCAGTTACATCCGCGCTCTCGCTGTCTTCCGCCAGCACTACAGGCTCAATCGCGTAACTCGCTAGCCTTAACTGTCCTCCAGAGTCATTTGTTTCCCACAACTCCGCAGATTCTGCGTCCCACGCCGGGCGCGACCGCTGCGTACCGTAGTAAATCTTCCCGTCTGCCGGGAATTGCAGAATCGCCACATCGCTCAAGCCGTAAGCACGCAGGCGCTCCGCCACCAGTTCGGCGGCCTTGAGAATCTGGTCCTCGCGCACCACCTCCCAGAGCGGTTTCCCCGCGGCGCTGCCGGCGGCGAAGTCCAGCAGGCTCGCCGCGGTCTGGTTGGCCAGGACAATGCGGCGCTGTTCATCGGTGGCAATCACCGCTTCCGTCATGCTGCTCAGAATGCCCTGCAGATCGTCCTGGGCCTTGGCGGCCGCGGCCTTGGTTTGGGCGAGTGTTTGCGCCACTGTGCCCAGGGCGCCGCCCAAGGCCCCGGCCTCGTCATGGGCACGCAGCAGGGAGCGCCGGTTGACGTTCCCGGCCGCGAGGTCCTGGGCCACGTTGGTCAACTCTAAAATTGGCCGGGCCTGCCAGCGCGCCAGAAAGAAACAGACGGCGGCCGACAGAAGAATGATGATCGCAACCCCGATCAGGAGGCCCTCATCGAAAAAGTGGAGGCCCTTTTCCACCTGCTCCACAGGCACCGCCAGCCGCACGAAATAAGAGGCCCCCGGGGCGCGATAGGCCAGGTAAAGCAGCTCCTGTTGAAGAGTGTGGCTCCAGCGGGTGCTGGAACCCTCGCCTTTATCCGCCGCCTCCACAATCTCCGGCCGCAGGCGGTGGTTTTCCATCGTCGCGGTGTCCGCCTCCGTATCGGCGGCCACACGGCCGTCCTTATCCAGAACGGTGATGCGGCAACCCAGAGCGGCTGTGAGCTCCCGCACCTTCTGTTGGAGCGCTGCCGCGCGCTCGGCTTTCAGATCGTCCTGGATCAGCTCGTATACCAGCCGGCTCTCTTCATAGAAGGTGCGCCGTATGCTCTCGTACCGCGCCGCGTGCAGCCGGTTGGCGGCCAGCAGCCCCGAGCACACCGCCGCCGCGCCCGCGGGCAGGAAGCAGGAGAGGAACACACGCCAGAACAAGCGGCTGCGCAGCAACACCTCTCACTCCTCGCTCTTGAATCTGTAGCCTACGCCACGCAGCGTCTCAATGTAGCTCGCGCACGCACCGAGCTTCCTGCGGATGGACAGAATGTGCACGTCAACCGTGCGGTCCATCACCGCGACGTCGTCGCCCAGCGCGCCATCAATGATCTCGTTCCTGGAATAGGCGCGCCCGGGCTGCTCCGCCAGGAAGTGCAGGACGCGGAACTCAGTGGCCGTCAGTGGGGCGGCGTGCCCGCGGCAGCTTACCTCGTGGCGCACGGGGTCAATGACCAGCGCGCCGTGACGCAAGACGCCGCTGGCCTCCTTGGGGCCGGCGATGCGGCGCAGCACCGCCTTGATGCGGGCCACCAGCTCGCGCGGACTGAAGGGCTTGGTGACGTAATCGTCGGCGCCGATTTCAAGCCCCACGACCCGGTCCGCTTCGGCGGCCTTGGCCGTCAGCATGATGATGGGGACATGGGCGGAGCGGCCGTTCTGCCGGAGCCGCCGGCAGACTTCCAGGCCGTCAATGTCCGGCAGCATCAGGTCCAGCACGACCAGGGCGGGCTGGAGCTTGATGACGGTCTCCAGGCCGGCCTGGCCGTTGAGCACGCCCACCACGTCGTAGCCTTCCTTCTCCAGGTTGTAGCGGACCAGCTCGATCAGGTCCCGCGCATCGTCTATGACAACCACCGTGCCTTTGGCCATGTCACGCCCCTCCCGCCGGCGCGTCCTTCTGGTGCCGGACGTCGCGGCCCTTGACCAGGTAAATGACTTCCTCCGCGATGTTCGTCGCGTGATCGCCGACGCGTTTCAGGTTCCGCGAGATCAGGATCAGCGCCAGCGCGCGCGGGATCGCATTCGCGTCGGTCATCATGTACGTCAACAGCTCGCGGAAAATCCGCTCGCGAAAGGCATTCACCTTCTCCTCCTCGTTCAGCACGAGGTCAGCCAGCGCCAGATCTCTTTTGACCAGCGACTCTATGGCATTGCCCAGCATCTTCTGCACCACCTCGGCCATGATGGGCAAGTCCACCAGGGGCTTCAGCAGCGGGGCTTTGATCAGCTCGCGCGAGTTCTTGCACATGGTGACAGCCTTGTCGCCGATGCGTTCCAGTTCCGAGCCGATGCGCGAGGCCATGAAAAGGAAGCGCACATCGGAGCCGACCGGCTGCTGCAGGGCGGTCAGCTTGATGGCCCATTCGTCCACCTCGACCATGAGCCGGTCCAGTTCTTCCTCCTTGCTCTTGACCTCCTCGCAGTACTTCTCGTTCCGTTCGAGCAGCATGCGGAGCGCCAAGCCGATCATCGAATCGGCCAGGCGGGCCATCAGCACGAGTTTCCGCAGCAGTTCCTGGATTTGCTCATCAAAATGGCGTTGCACTATCCGTACCTCCCTGAAATGTATTCTTCCGTGCGGCGATCAGCGGGATGGGTGAAGACCCGTTGCGTATCGCCAAACTCGACCAGTTCACCCAACAGCATGAAAGCTGTATCGTCCGAAATGCGCGCGGCCTGTTGCATGTTGTGGGTCACGATCACAATGGTGTACTGCGCCTTGAGCGCCAGCATCAGTTCCTCGATGTGCGCCGTGGCCAGGGGATCGAGCGCCGAACAAGGCTCGTCCATCAACAGCACTTCCGGTTCTACCGCCAGCAGCCGGGAAATGCACAGCCTTTGCTGCTGTTCCGGCGGCAGCGAAAGCGCTGAGGCCCCGAGCCGGCTTTTGAGGCTGTCCCAAAGATCCGTCTGGCGCAAGCTGGCCTCAACGCGCTCAGCCAGGTTGCCGGCCTTGGCCCACCCGTGGATCTTGGGGCCATAGGCCACGTTCTCAAAGATGGACAAGGGGAAGGGGTTGGGCCGCTGAAAGACCATGCCGACGCGCTTGCGCAACTGTGTCAGGCTGATCCCTCCTCCTATGGGTGCGCCGTCCAAGAGGACCTCGCCCGTAACGCGCACGCCGGGTATCACGTCGTTCATGCGGTTGAAGACACGCAGCAGCGTGGACTTGCCGCAACCGGACGGCCCGATAATGGCCGTAATGGCGCACGGGGCGATGGCGAGGCTCACCGCCTTCAGCGCTTGGAACTTCCCGTACCACAGGTCCAGCGACTTGGTTTCCAGTTTAGCTTGCATCCTTCACCTTGAAACCGCAGATGGACGCAGATGAACGCGGATATGAAAGAGATGTTCTGTCATCTGCGCCCATCCGCGTTCATCTGCGGTTCCCCAATCCCAATCCCTAGCCGTACCTGCCCGAAATGTAATCCGCGGTCCGTTTGTCCCGTGGCGTGGTGTACAGGTCCGCAGTCGCCTGCAACTCGATCAACTCGCCAAAAAGAAAAAAGGCCGTGCGGTCCGAAGCGCGCGAGGCCTGCTTCACGTTGTTGGTCACCAGGACCACCGCCAAGTCCTTCTTCAAACGCTGCAGGGCCTCCTCGATCTTGGCGGTCGAGATGGGGTCCAGTCCCGAACACGGTTCATCCAGCAGCAACACCTCGGGCTGCAAGGCCAGTGCGCGCGCCAGGCACAAGCGCTGCTGCTGTCCGCCGGAGAGGTTGCGGGCCGGCTCGTCCAGCCGATCCTTGACCTCTTCCCACAGATAGGCCGCCGCCAAGGCGGCCTCGGTCCGCTCCGCCAACTCCCGCCTGCCGCGGCCTTCCAGCCGCAGCCCGAAAACCATGTTCTCGAAGATGGTCATGGGCAGCGGCACGGGCACCGAAAAGACCATCCCGACCTTGCGCCGCAGCAGCGCCACGTCCACGGCCGCGTCGTAGACCGGAAAACCGTCCAGGAAGACCTGGCCGGAGACGTTCAAGTCCGGGTCGAGGTCGTTCATGCGATTGAGCGCGCGCAGGAAAGTGGTCTTGCCCGCTCCCGCCGGGCCGATGATGGCCAGCGTCTCACCGCGCCAGGCTTGCAGGCTGATGTGCTTGAGAATCTCGCCCAACTGGCCGCGGACGCACAGGTTGTCCGTGTGCATCCTGGGCGGCCCTGGGGCGGGCGGGGGCGTGATATCCGGAAGCACCAGCTCCCCAATCACCGCCTCTTGCCCCTCCTCTTGGGCGGATTGCACGTCCTCCATTATGCCATTCCCCATGAAATCCAAAATCTGAAACCGTTAAGTCTCCGAACCGCGCGCGTAAACAAGCGGACACTGGGAGCGTTCCGGCAGATGCTATGGGACTTATAGGAAGAATGGGAGCGATGCCCCCGCTCCCTCTCAGTCGCGGCTCGTACTGCGCGGTTGCTAAAATCGAAAATCGAAAATCTAAAATCCAAAATTCTAACGTCCTTCCCGCAACTTGCGCCGGATGCGCGCCCGAATCATGATCGCCGTGAAGTTCAAGGCGAAGGTCAGCATGAGCAGCACCAGCACCGTCGAGTACAGGATCGGCTTGGTCTCTTCCACGTTCGGCGCCTGGGTGGTCATCACGTAGACGTGATAGCCCAACTCCATGAACTGCTCATTGAGCCGCTTCGGCAAGTTCGGCAGGTAATACGCCGCGCCGGTGAACATCACGGGCGCGACTTCGCCTGCTCCGCGGCTCACGGCCAGAATGGCGCCGGTCAGGATGCCGCCGACCGCCTGCGGCAAGACCACACGCCGAATTACTTGCCAGCGCGTTGCCCCCATCGCATACGCGGCCTCGCGGTAGCTCTGGGGAATCGCGCGCAGCGCCTCCTCGGACGCCACCACGACCGTGGGCAGAGTCAGGAGCGCCATAGTCAAGGCCGCCCAAAGAATGGCCGGCCGGCCGTAGTTCAACTGGCCGCCGAAAAGCCCCAGGTCCACGCCCCGGCCGATGAACTCGATGAAGAAACCCAGCCCGAACAGGCCGAAGACGATGGCCGGGACGCCCGCCAGGTTCTGGATGGCCAGGCGCACCAGCGCGACCAGGCGCGAATGCTTCGGGGCGTACTCGTGCATGTAGAGCGCCGTCGCCACGCCCATAGGCACCACGGCCAGAGTCATCAGCACGACCAGCGAGAACGTGCCGAAAATCGCGGGAAAGATGCCGCCTTCGGTCATGCCCAGTTCAGGAGCGTGCGTCAGGAACTCCAGATTGACGCGGCCCCACCCGTGCACCACGATGTTTCCCAGCACGATCAGCACCATCCCGACGATGATCAGGCTGGCTATGCCGGTCAGGGTGCCGAAAAATAAGCCCGGGAGATTTTCGATTTTCGACTTTCGATTTTCGATTGCCATAGCACCAATCATGTTCCACCTTGCAGCTTTCTCTGCAGCCGCCCAATACACCAATGGCCTGCCAGGTTCGTCATGAAAGTGAGCACGAAGAGGAAGGCGCCGATGAAGAACAAGACGTGGTAATGCGAACTGCCCACGACCACTTCGCCCAGTTCCGCCGCAATCGTCGCCGAGAACGTGCGGATGGAATCCGTGGGCGAGAGCGACAGGATTGCTGCGTTGCCGGAGGCCATCAGAACAATCATGGTTTCACCGATGGCCCGGCCAAAGCCCAGCACGCAGGCCGCCAGCAAACCGGCCGAGGAGGCGGGGAGCACGATGCGCCAGGCCGTCTGCCAGCGCGTGGCGCCCATAGCCAGGGAGCCCTCACGGTAGGTGCGCGGCACGGCGTTGAAAGCATCTTCGGCCATCGTGTAGACTATGGGAATCACAGCCAGGCTCAGCCCCAGCCCCGCGGTCAAGGCATTGAGCCTGAACGTCCAGCCGAAGGCCCCCTGCAGCCAGCCGGCCAGGACCATCAGGCAGAAGAAGCCCACCACGACGCTGGGGATGCCCGCGAGCAACTCAATTACAGGTTTGATGAATTCCCGCGCCCATGATGGCGCGAACTCGGACGTGAATAGCGCCGCGGCTATGGCCAAAGGAATGGCCACGAGAACCGCGATCAGCGTGGCCTTCAGCGTGCCTGCCAGCAAGGGCAGCAGCGAGTAGCGCGGCGGCCCGGACACCGGTTGCCAGGCGAAGGCGGGCGGCTTCGCTCCGGGCAGGAAGAGCTCGCCCAAGCTGGCCTCCTGCCGGATCTCCGCGGAGGTGAACACCGGCAACGCCTCTTTGCCGATGAAGATGAAGATCAGCACCAGCGAGACAATCGCCAGGCACGCGCAGGTCTTGATCAGATAGGAGGCAATGCGGTCACTGGCCGCGCCGCTGCTCTTATGCGCCAGCGGCGACACTGCGGACTGAAGCGCGGGGACTACTTCTTGGGGAGCGGATAATACTCCACCTGCTCGCATACCTTTTGTCCCTCCTCCCCCAGAACCCATTCGATGAAGACCTTGACCTCGCCGGTGGGCTCACCCACCGTGTAGAAGAA
>JBEKKG010000433.1:0-6475 GCA_050010835.1 Planctomycetota bacterium | reverse complement strand
TTTCGACGGGCCTGTGACGCCGAGCCTGCTGGGCATGCCGTCCGAAATGCAGCAGGAGGTTGCCGTCAGCGACGCGGCTGACAGGCCCGAGCACATCTGGGATTACGCCTGGGCCAATCCCGATGACGAAGCCAGGATGAAGGCCGCCATCCAGAGCCTCAAGAACCTCAACTACTTTGAGGATGACGTGCGCATTACGCCCGATCCGACTGAGAACCCCGAAGAGGCCAACCTCATCATTGACGTGAAGGAGAAGAGCACCGGAGAATTCAACTTCGGCGTCGGCATTTCCTCAGTGGACTCCGTCATGGGCAACGTGAGCCTGACGCAGCACAACTTCGACTACAGCGATTGGCCCAAGAGTCTGCGCGACTTCATCAGCGGCAACGCTTTCGTGGGCGCAGGCCAGACCTTCAGCATCCAGGCGACCGGCGGTGCCTACCGGCAGAACTACAGCACGTCTTTCATGGAGCCTTGGGCCTTCGACCGCCCCATCCGCCTGGGCGGCTCAATCTTCCGCACGGTGGACAATGAGTATCAGGATTTCAAAGAAACCAACACGGGCTTGTCGGCCACCATCGGCAAGCGCCTCTGGGGCCCGCGCTGGGATGGCGAGGTCAGCTACCGCTTCAGCTATACCCAGATCGGCGGCACGTACAGGTACTATCCCCCGATTCTGCTCGATCAACAAGGCGACAAGCTGCTCAGCTCGGCCACCCCCCGCCTGGTTTACGACGGCCGCGATTCGCGCCTGCTGCCCAGCCGCGGCTTCATGGCCACGGCCGGGGTGGAGCTCGGCGGCGGCCCGTTCCTGGGTTCCTATGACTGGGTCCGCCCCAGCGTGGACATAGCGCGCTACCTGACCATTTACAAGCTGAAGTCCGGCGGCAAACACATCCTGGAACTGCGCGCCCGCGCTTCCATGATCGGGCAATACGGCAACACCTCTGAGATCCCGCCCTTCCTGCGCTTCTACGACGGCGGCATTGACTCCATCCGCGGTTTCCAGTACCGCACCATCACGCCGCGGGAGAACGGCTTTGCGATCGGCGGCAAGAAAGAGGAGCTGGCCGGAGCCGAATATTCCCTGCCTTTGTATGAAGAAATCGTCCGCGGCAGCGTCTTCTACGACGCCGGCACAGTCTGGGACGCGGGCCAAGTGGATCCGCACACCACGCTGAGCAACGACTCCGGATGGCGGACTTCCGCGGGCTTGGGCCTTTCCGTCCGCACGCCCTTGTCGCCTATGCCGATCCGTATTTACTTTTCGCGCGCCATCAGGTCTAACCCCGAGGACCGCCTGAAGACGATAGATTTCACCTTCGGCACGCGCTTCTAGCCCGGGGTTCTCACCGCAGAGGCGCGGAGGACGCGGCAGGATGCAGGATGCAGGATGCAGAAGGAGTTTGCCAGCAATGACGTTTCCGCACGATAGCTACCGCCGCCGGCAGGCGTTGCCTCCGGCCGCAAGTTCTGGGACGGTTTCGCCGGCGTCCCTGCCGGCACGGAGGGCGGCGCTGCCGTTCCAGTATTGTTTCAACGCAGCCCTGGTCCTGGCGGGTGCGCTGCTGCTGGCCGCAACGGGCCGGGCCGGCGAGGCCGGCCAGAAACTCGCTCTGGTCAACGTCTCGCTGGTCTTCGAGAAATACGACAAGGTGCCGGAGGTGCAGCGCGCCATTGACGCCAACCACGAGGCGCAGAAGAATGAGCTGCAGCAGCGCGCCAAGGACCTGGTCCAGAGAAACAAGGACCTGGAAGCCCTTTACAGCCGGGCGCAAACCGATGAGAAAGTGTTCGACATGGTCCAGCAACTCCGCAAGGAACAGTTCCACTACGAGCACGACCTGGCCACCCTGAACGCCCAGATCCGGAAGGAATATACCAAGCAGATGCGGGAAGTATTGAGCGACATCCGCGTGGCCGTGCGCGCCCTCGCCGAAGAGGGCGGCTTCGAGCTTGTGCTCCGCTCACCCGACTCCGATGACCCTCCGGTCTCCGAGGCCACGCCGGAGAGTCCGGCCAATCCGGCCGAGTCGGAATCGAAGACGGAGCTCGCCAAGATCGCGCCCCGGACCACGGGGGAGTTGGTCGAGCGGTTCAACCGCAACCCTGTGTTGTTCGGCGCCAAGACCGTAGACATTACGCAGGAGACGTTGAAGAAGCTTAATGAGGACTACCGGCGCAGAAGCGGCAAGCCCAAAAACCAAAATCCCAAACCGTAGGGTCTTGGCTTTTGCGGGGCAACGGGCGCGCGGGCTGGGGCTGGATTGCGGTGCACCTGGGTGTTGATGGCGGGGATTGGGGTTTGTTGGATTGATAAGGAGTGTTTCGATGATCTCGAGGTTGCTGCGTGTGTGTGTGTTGGGAATTTTCTGCTTGGGGCTGGGCACCCTGTCCGGGCAGGCGCGGGCTGAGGATGCCACCAAGCGCCTCGCCGTGGTCAACGTGGCGCGCGTTTTCAAAGCGTACCAGAAAGTTGAGGAAGTTCAGGAGCGAATGAGAAAAGCCTTCGAGGCCGAGCTCAAGGCGCTCGAGAAAGATGGCCAGGAGCTGAAGAAAAAGCAGGTGGACATCGAGACCAGCACCAGAAACCCCCAGAAGGACTTGGCGTTTTTCAAGGAGGTCCAGGCCTTCGAACTGGCGAAGCGGGAACTCGAAAACCGCTACCAGAACCAGTACCAGCGGGTTGAAGAACTGAAGAAGAGCGAGATGAAAGAAGTGCTCAAAGACATCAAGAACGCGATCCGCTCGGTGGCTGCGGCCGAGAAATGCGACCTGGTATTGCGCGCTCCCGAGTTTGAGAACGAGTTCGACCCCACCAAGACCACAACAGACAAGGATAAAGATGAAAAGGCGCGAGATGAAGCGCAGACCGCAGACGAGTTGGTGCGCAAGTTCCGCGAGAACCCCGTGCTCTTCTTCGCCACCGGCGTGGACATTACCCAGAAGGTCATCGAGAAGCTGAACGAGAACTACAAGGGCGCCGCGCCCAAGTAAGGTCAAGCCCGGGTCATGCACCAAAGAGACACGGAGACACGGAGACGCGGAGACGCGGGGACACGGAGACAACCTGTCATTCGCTCTCTCTGTGTCCCCGCGTCCCTGTGCCTCTGTGGTGAATAACGCCAGCCAGGAGGCATAGCCGTGTCCATCTCGCTAGGCGAACTAGCCGCAACCTTGCACGCCACGCTTGTCCGCGGCGACCCTGGCGCTCGCATCGCCGGCGCCGCCAACCTGGCGGAGGCCGGACCGCAACACCTCGCGCCCTTCACTGACGCGCAGTTCCTGCCGCAACTCCAGGCCACCCGCGCCGGAGCGGTGCTGGCCCGCAGCGAAAGCGTGGCGGCAAACCTGCCCGCCGCCTCAGCCCTGTTGTGCGTTGCCGATCCTGAAATGGCTTTTGTGGCAGCCCTGCAACTGCTGCACCCAGGGACGGGGGAGCAACCCGGGATTGACCCTCGCGCGGTGGTCGAGCCCGGCGCGGAACTGGGCGCCGGCGTGTGCGTCGGGCCGTATGCGGTCATCCGCACGGGGGCGCGCATCGGCGCGCGCTGTTGGGTGCTCGCGCACGCGGTCGTGGGCCGCGGCTGCGTTCTGGGCGCAGACTGCCGCCTCTATCCGCACGTAGTCCTGTACGACGGTGTGGTTCTGGGCCAACGCGTGATCGTGCATTCCGGCAGCGTGCTCGGCGCCGACGGCTTCGGCTATAAGTTCCGCGGCGGGCAGCACGTCAAGGTGCCTCAAGTCGGCAGCGTGGAAATCAGCGACGACGTCGAGATCGGCGCCAACACCTGTATTGACCGCGGGACCCTCGGCCCCACGCGCGTGGGCTGCGGCACGAAAATGGATAACCTCGTCCAGCTCGGGCACAACGTCGTGATCGGGCGGCACTGCATCCTCTGCGGCCAAGCCGCTCTGGCCGGTTCCGTGGTGGTCGAGGACTATGCGGTGCTGGGCGGGCAGGTGGGCGTCGCGGACCATGTGCGTGTGGGCCAAGGAGCGAAAATCGGCGCCCAGACCGGCGTCGGAACCGACATTCGTCCGGGTGTCGAAGTCTTCGGCCCCTGGGCGCAGGAGCGCCGCCTGGCCTTCAAGGAAATCGCGGCGCTGCGGCGGCTGCCGGCCCTCTTTGACCGCGTGCGCGAGCTGGAGCGGAAGTTGAAGGACGGGAAACCACAGGCGAACCCATAGATAGGCGGCGGCGAGTGGCAAGTGGCTAGTGGCAAACGATCCCCCGCCCCTTCTCCAAAGCGCTTCCCTGCACCCGCGGTGGCTGTTCGATCCAAAATCCAATCCCGGCAGGCCGGGGTAAAATCCAAGATCCTTCTCTGCGCTCTCTGCGTCCTCTGCGTTGAGACAGGCGCGCCGGCGCGCGAAGGGCTGGCGGGCGAAGCCGCGCAGTTTCTCAAGGATTACGATTCGCTGAATGCCACGCTGGCGCAGATTGGTTCCGAGCGCAACGCCATGCTCATGGACCTGAGCGATCAGCAGAAGCTCAACCAGGAAGTCAGGCTTTTCTTTGAAGACCGGTCGCAAGCCCTGGCCGCGCGCCCGGCCGTATTGGCGGATCGCAGGAAGGTGCGGGTTGTCCTGCAACTGGGCTCTTCCGCTCTCGCGCGGCCCACCAGGAGCACGGGCGTGCTGTCCCAGGATGCCGCCGGCTACCTTGCCGCTTACGACGCCTGGGTGGCGTTGCGGCAGCAGGTGGAAGTGGACATCGCGGCTGTGCGCGCGGCCTTGGGAAGCAACGACCCCGCCGCGCTGGAAGCTGCGGCACGGGCGCTCTTTGCCGACGACCGGGCGCGCCTGCAAAAACGCCTCCAGTGGCAGCAAGCCATAAGCTCCATGAAGAAAGACTGCGGCTTCAAGGGCACGGGCAAACCGGCCGCGCCGGAAAAAGCCCTGCTCACTCAACACGTCCTGCGCTTTCTTAACGACCGTGGCGCCTGGGACGCTTACGGCCTGTTGGTGGAGACGGACCGCAATAACCTGCGCGCGGTTGTGCAGGGCGGGCAAAGTCTGGACGCCGCGGCTGGAACTTTCCTCACTGACCGCCACGCGCAGTATGTGGCAAGCCTGGAGTTGGGCTTGGATCTCAAGGCCTTGCGCAAAGACGCGGGCCTGGGCGGCGGAGCGGCCGGGGCAATCAAACCAGGCACTTTGTTTGCCGGCAACGACCTGGACAAGGACGAAGAGAGCAGCGATCTGGAAGAGACGGCGGATGCTGCAGGCGAAAGGTGACTGTGCTGCATGAGGCCGGTCAAATGCGGAATTTCTCCGCCGCCGCGTTCGCCGCCTGCGCCACGTAGCACACGTCGTCTTCGCTCATGCCCGGGTACATGGGCAGCGTGACGATGCAGTGCGAAACCTTCATGGTCACGGGCAGGTTGAGCTTGCCGGAACGGCACTGCTCGGCGTAGAACGGCTGGGTGTGCACCGGCGGGTCGAAGTGGACGCTGGCGCCGATGCCCTGCGCGCGCAGCTCCGCCAGGAACCTGCTGCGGTCCACGGCTTTGAGCTTGGCCGTATACATCTGGTACACGTGCTTGCGGCCGGGCGCTTCCACGGGCAGGTCGAAGAACTCCCGGCGCAGCAGCGTGTCGTACTGGGCGGCGTGCTTGCGGCGCGCGTCGTTCATGCGTTCGAGCTTCTGCATCTGCACCAGGCCCAGCGCCGCCAGCACGTTGCTCATCCGCATGTTGTAGCCCGCGAACGTGGCCGCGCGCAGCCAGGGCCTCTCCTTCTTTTCGCGTGCCCAGGTGGAAGAGGCGACGCCATGGGCTGAAAGGGCGCGCACTTTCTCGGCCAGCGCCGCGTCGCTGGTGGTCAGCATTCCGCCTTCGCCCGTCGTCAGGTTCTTGGTCGGGTAGAATGACCAGCAGGCGGTGCCCCAGGAGCCGGTGAGCTTGCCCGCACAGAGCGCCCCGATGGCTTCCGCGGAGTCCTCGATGATCTTCAAGCCGCGTTTCCGCGCCAGCGCCGCGAGCGGCACCATGCCGGCCGCCTGGCCCCCGTAGTGGACCGGCATGAGGGCTTCCGTGCGCGGGGAAATGAGCGCCGCCACATGCACCGGGTCAATGCAGCAGGTGTCGTAATCAATGTCCGCGAAAACGCACCGCGCGCCGCCCGTCACCACGGCGTTGGCGCTGGCGACGAACGTGAAGCTCGGCAGGATCACCTCGCCGCGGATGCCGCCGGCGAGGACGGCCAGGTGCAGCGCCGACGCGCAGGAGTTCAGGCTTACGGCGTGCGGCACGCCGACGTACTGGGCAAACTGCTTCTCGAACTCCTGGTTCATCGGCCCATGCGCGAGCCAGCCGGACTTGAGGACCGCGGCCACCGCCTGGATTTCCGCGTCGTCCATGTCGGGAATACAAAGAGGCACGTTTCTGGGCACGGCTTTCCTGCTCCTTCATTTCGCACTACAACGAACAATCAGCCACAGAGGACACAGAGAACACAGAGAACGGCAGGA
>JBEKKG010000432.1:0-6483 GCA_050010835.1 Planctomycetota bacterium | reverse complement strand
CCACACACTACCTTCTGATATACACGCTTCACTCAACAACGTCTCCGCCCATTGCGTGCGTTCTTCGGTGCCGCCAAAGAGCGGTACTTCGCCACGGTCGGGCCCGGGACGTTGTCAGACAGCCTACGGACTCGCAAGAAAGATCAGCGCGCAGCAGACGTGGCGTGGTCCAGAGACGGTCTTCGCGCGCATCGCCGCTGAGTTGGGCGGCGCGAACTTGCAGGACGGCTTCCGCAGCTTTCGGACGCCAGAACTTTTCCCGTGCCTTTCCTGGTCGCTCCGGCCTGTGCCGACGGCCGCCTCTACGTCGGCGGAGGGGATGGCGTGCTGCGCTGCCTGGATGCCACTTCGTCAAGACATCTGCGCCAGACTGCGTCACTGGCCATGGGTCTCGCCGATGATCAGCGATCGTCTGACAAGGTAGTGTGGCGTGTGCGGCGGCTGGTCGCCCCAATTCCCGCTGTAGCCGCAGTACAGGAAGCCGCGCGTTGCACTATTCTCGTCCCGGATGAACGTGGGATGCCACGCCACTTCGCGTCCAATTGCAGCGACTACCGGGGCTCTCCAGATTTGCTGTATCCGTTCGGCTGGCCAACGGATGCCGTCATCGGAGAATGCCACGTGTATCCCGCTACGCTTCGGTCTATCGCCTTCACGCCATGCGTTTACACAGAACAGCATGACGAACTGGCGTATTGCGGGGACGAACACAACCTGTGGGAACACGGCATCCGCATCCGACCAGCCACTCGTGACGACCGGCGTGTCTCTCCCGCCCAGCCCTGGTTCCTCGAATGCACCAGCATGAAACTTCCTCCATGACTCGACCTTCAGCGCATCAGCTCTTGGACAACGCGCCATGCAGATTTGCACGCCGCGGTTCTCAGCGCGCTCATGTGACGTGTAGTAGGCGTACAGGTATTCGCCGGTTGGTTCGACAAGTACCCATGGCTCTCCGACCCCTTGGTCTGGCGCGCCTTTCCGGTCTTTGGGCAAACGGCTGGACAAGACGGGGCCAACCTTCCTGAACGTCGAGCCATCGTCGGCCGAGATCGCCAATGCGACTCTGCAGTAGAAGCCCGGAATGCCGTTGCCGACGGAAGCCATGCCCTCTTGGTCTTCCGCGTGGTAGAACGCCAACAACTCGCCGGTGTTCAGCCGCACCACCGCGTTGATCCCGGCATAACCATTGTCGAACTCGCCCGGCTTGCCCTTGTCCAGAACTCTCGTGGCTTTAGTGAAGTTGCCCATCGCCGGCCCTTCCAGCAGGAAGGAGCAGACTCCCGCGGCGGTCAGCAAGCGGCAGTCGGGCGCTGTCCGTACGACCGCCAGTCGCCCATCGGGAAAGTACCGCAACCCAAGTGCTTTGTCGGCGAGCACGGTCTCTATCGGTCCAAGCTCGATGCGCTCGGGTTCAGCGGCGGCGACGTCAGTTGCGAACCGCGCCAGCAGCAGCACAGATATGGCAACGCGAGCGGACATAATCCTCCTGAACCGCCTTTTCAGAGAGGGCCACCCGCGTTTCCGGCCGCCTCGCAGTTGGTCCACATCTTCATTGAGCCGTTCACTGCTTCGCAAGCGCCATTATAGATGTAGCAGCCGTTAGAGACAAGAGGCGACGATGGCGACGATGCCATTGCGGGCCAGGAGGCCGTTGACGGCCTTGTGGTTAAGCGCAGAAGCGTTGACGCTCGAGTACTCGTCAAGATCGCCTCCCATCTCAGAGTCCCGACATTATGGTTGGGAATTCTTCGTTCGCGCATGGCATGTGAAGCCGATAATGTCTGCCATGTGGAGTAGCACGCTACGGGCACCCCGCCTCCCGGCGAGCGCCTTCCTCTTTGCCGTTGGGAACGGGGCCGCCGCCGCTGAGGACAATGATTTCCTGTGGCCCGCTGGCTGGTCGGCCAATGGGACCTCACGGAGGCTACACCATGGGCCGACGGTGTTCCTGGAGGGAAGGAGACGTCAGCATGCCTGCTACCAACCAGAATGAAGCCCCAAGAGGCCTGTTGTACCACCGGCGTTTGGTGCAGTCTGTGTTGCTTTGCCTGATTGGCTTGATCCTGTCGGTTGCTTCCGCCGCGGATCAGGCGACAGGCGCCCTGAGCGCGGTTCACGTCGGCAACAGCCATTCTCATCCGCTGCGCCTTCTGGTTCCGCTGACGGCGCAGGCCGGTCACACGGGCTACAAAGAAGGCCACGTCAACATCCTCGGCGCTTCGCTGCGCTGGAACTGGGACCACGCGAACCAGAACAAGTGGGACCAGACGCTCGCGCCGGCCAACAAGTGGGATGCCATGGTGCTGTTGTCGTGGGCGGATGACGACGCAACCTATGCGCCAAAGTTCGCTGGCGAGGTCTACAAGGGCAATCCTCAATGTCAGGTCTATATCTACGTCATCTGGCCGGACTCGAACATGTCATTCGACAAGCCCCCGCCGATTCGCACTGAGGCCCACGGCGAAGCCGTAGCTGTCGCAGTAGCCGCGGCGTTTCCGACCGCTCTTAAGCCCCGGGTAATTCCATCCAGCCTGCTCATTCGGGAACTGGGCCGTTTCGCCGACATGGGAGAACTGCCCGGTGTCGCCAATCGTTTCGCATTGTTTTCTGACGGCGGGCACCTGAGCCAATTCGGTCAGTATGCCGTCACCACCATGGTGTGCGCGATGCTCTACGGCGAGTCGCCGCAGGATTACCCCAGCGACATTTTCCGCAAAGACGAAGGTGGCCGCCCGATTCGCAGCACGTACCAGTGCGTGACTGTGTCGGAGGACACCGCCCTGGCCATCAAACGCACGGTCTGGGACATCCTGCAGACGTATGAACCGGCAGGCATGAAGCCCGGGTTGGTGATTGCCAATCGCCGATTGGATGTCGCGATTGCCGGCCAACCGTACAAGGCGGCGCTCAAGGCACTCAATGCTAAAGACCCGTGCGTCTGGTCGCTCTCCAAGGGTACGTTGCCGGAAGGAATCTCGCTCTCGGTGGACGGCACCATCTCGGGGCAATCCAAGGCGGTGGGCCAATATCCTGTTACCGTCAAGTTGGCCACGGGGAAGGATGCCTTGGAGCGTCCGTTGGTGCTGAGCGTCAACAAGGACACGCCGCCGGCGATTCCTGATCAGCCGTTGCCCGCGGTGTCGCTGGACACCTACGTGTTCCAGCCCATCAAGGTCGAGGGGGGCGTGGGAACGATCAAATGGAGCGTAAGCAATGGGGAACTGCCTTTCGGCATCTTGCTGGCGTCAGCCGGCATGCTGAATGGAACCCCCGGCGAAGAGGGAGAGTTCACGTTCACAATCAAAGCTGAGGATAGCCATCCGGCTGGTCCCCGTACCGCGGAGAAGGAACTGAGGTGGAAGATCGGCCCAGCCTTGCCCGATTCGCTTCAGGTGAAGTATGTGATCAAACACGACCAGCGGATCGAAAACTGGAGAAAGATACCGGAGGACAATGTGGTCAAGATTGACGGCAAGCTGGACGAGCCTTTCTGGAACCTTGACCAAGCCATCGAGAAGAAGGTTCAGGGGACGCCGGTGAAGAAGGCATCGTTTTCGGCTGTCTGGACGGCCTACTGCCAGGGGAACGGCCCAAAGCCGAACGAGTTCGTCTTGGGCACCGAGAAGGGCAGGACCTGGGCGCTCGGAGGTGAAGACTTGGTGATTGCCATCAAGGTTCTCGACGGCCCCAAAGGCAAGACTGTCAAGGACGGTGTGCACATCTACGTGGATGGCCGGCACGACCGGAAGCTCATCTATGGTGCCGACGACATACACTTCTTCGTGCCTCGTAGCTCGAAGATCCCCAATGGGTGGGCTCCCATTGTCCGGGGTGTCAAGCCACCCTGGTTCAGCAAGGTGGCGGTCGCAGAGATAGCCGGCGGATACACCGTTGAGGTCTCGCTGGGAAGCCCCAACTTGATTGGCGACGGGCAGTGGCTCACCGTCGGCGCCAGAAGCGTGTATGGACTGGATATTGCCGTGGACGAGGGCGACGACAAAGAGATTTCCCAGCAGGTCTGGCGCGGTGATGCCAACGATGCCGAGGACACCAGTCATTTTGGCACGATTGTGTTGACCGCCCAACCGGCCATGGCGCCTCAACAGCCGGGGGCGAAATAGTCGTGTGCATCCACGGCCACGCCTTGGAAGGAGATAGACTCATGCCGCTCATCTTCCCTCTGTTTTGCGCCGTGGCCGCATTGGCCGCCAGCTTGGCCGGTCTCGCCGCCGCTTCCGATTTGCGCCAGCCTGTGCGGATAGAAACGGGACTGATTGAGGGGGTGGACAATCCGCAGAATGCTGTTGTTGCTTTCAAGGGCATCCCTTACGCGGCTCCGCCGCTGGGGAATTTACGCTGGCGCGAACCACAACCCCCAGCCAAGTGGGAGGGAGTGCGCAAAGCCGACAAGTTTGGTGCGCAGTGCGCACAGCCCCATGGTGCCTCTCCCATTCTCCCGTATTGCCTCACAAAACCACGAGAGTCCGAACCGGCGGCTTACAGTGAAGATTGCCTGTTCCTCAATGTTTGGACCCCCGCACAAGCGGCTACAGACAAACTCTCCGTCCTGGTGTTCATCTGCCCAGGATCCTTCTCCGGGGAGGGGTTGGCGAAAAAAGGAATAATTGTTGTCACACTGAACCACCGCTTGGGGATCGTGGGCGGGATGGGCCACCCGGAACTGACCAAGGAATCGCCGCAGCACCTTTGCGGTGATTATGGCATGTTGGATATAATCGCCGCGTTACAGTGGGTGCACAACAACATTGCCGCCTTCGGCGGCGATCCAAGCAAAGTTGCCATCGCAGGGTACTCGGTCGGCAGCACCAGCGTGCACCATTTGACCACCAGCCCTGTGGCCAAGGGACTGTTTCGCGCAGCGATCTGCATGAGCTTTCCCTACGATTATTTGACGGCGCCGCACAAGGTCGGTGGTGTGTGGCAGAAAGAACAGGAAGGGCTGAAGTTTGCGGCCGTCAAGAAAACCCCATCCATCGAAGGCTTGCGCAAACTCTCCGCCGATGAGCTCACCGCCAACGATCCGGCGCTTAATGGTTTTACACGAGCTGTTTTGGGAGCCGCGTTTTGTTTGGATGGGTGGGCTTTACCATGGGAGTATCCCGCTGCGCTTGATAAAGGGCTGGAAAGTGACGTGCCGACCTTAACCGGTTTCACAGCAGATGATTTTGGCCCCCCTGTGGAGCAGTTGAAGACCACCGTGGCTTCTTTTGCGCAGGAAGTACCAAACGTGTTCGGGGAGAACAGGAATGTTTTCTTAGCTCAAAAGGAGGCCTTTCTAGCCCTTTGTCCACTGAAAACCGATCCAGGGGCTCGCGAGTTACTCAAGAGAACGCAACTCGAATATCGGATGTCTACCGTGTTTTATTGGGCTAAGAGGAGAATCAAGACAGCCAAGACGTCAGTCTATACTTATCTCTTCGAACAAGCTATCCCCTGCAAAGATCATCCGGAATTCGGGGCCTTTCATACCTCGGATCTGGTTTACTGGTTCAATAACTTGAATACGCTGGATTACCCTTGGACGGAGGGCGATAGGCGGGTTGCAGACCAGGCCTCTTCTTACCTGGTGAACTTCGTTAAGACCGGAAATCCCAACGGCGAACACTTGCCTGACTGGGCGCCCTTCAACGCGGGCAATCCCTCCACCATGGCTCTCGGCACACATCCAGGCCCTCGTCCCATTGCCGGAAATGAAAGGTTGGAGTTCTATCGAGGATTGCTTGAGAAATGAACGAACGAATGAGGAACGGTGTCACACCTTGACACGCGCAGCCCAGGGTCTTGCAGCCTCACCACTCCACAGTGGCAACCTGCTTGGGAACGGGGAAACTAGCGATGGTCACCCGTTATAGGCAACACGCGGCACAGGCGCAACACTTCGCCTTACAGTTCCCATCCCTTCCGGTACTCCTTCGCCAGGTATTTGTTGGCCTCCGGCACATTCGTGACCTCCATGGCCGGCGCGTCCCAATCCAGACGCACACAGCGTGACCAGTAACACGGCCCAGACGATGTTAGGTGCTCTGTTCATATTGGCTTGCTCTCCACAAGAAGAAGGGCCAAATGGAGCCCGCTCCGAAAACACTGTAGCCGCTGCCGCAACGCCATTGCGAAAGCCCGCAACTGGCGATCCTTTCGCCCTCACCGTACGGGCGTGAAGTGGCGGTGGTTGTTGTTCTCCCCCTTGTTTGGGATTGAGGCCCACTTTCTGAGGGGTAAAGGTGACAGGGTAAAGGTGACAGACAACCACTAGGACGCAAGGAAAAGCCGCTCAAGATACAGGGACGGTGACGACACTCAGGAGGGCCGACAGAATAAATGCCTCACTGTCCCTGGAACCGACGGAAACCAACAAAGGTCAGAGCGCACCAGCATGGCTGGACATTCAAGCGCTCTTCATGCAGCCGCAAGCGCCGATTTTCCAGAAAGGCCATGACCCTGTTGACAACCTCCCGAAGT
>JBEKKG010000431.1:0-6483 GCA_050010835.1 Planctomycetota bacterium | reverse complement strand
TCGTTGACCGCGTGGGAAGCGGTTGCGGCGCTGCCCCCCACTCCCAGCACAAACAGCCGCCCGCCTCTGGCGCGCGTCTCCGCCAGAATCTCGACCGCCTTGTCAACGGTCTCGCGGTTGATCTGCTCCGCGATAACTCTGGTTTCGTTCAGGTAGTCCTCTGTAAAGCTCATGCTCCCCTCTCCCGTGTGCGCCTGGAGTATACGGATTTCCCGGCGGAATGCCATTGCAGGCAGCGGCCGCAATGTTGTTTGGGTGCATCATCGGATATGTGCCACGGATATGCCGCCGCAACGCGGCGGCTTATCCGTGCTACCCGGTGCTGGCACGGATGAGGCCGCGCCAAACAGCCGGCGCGGCCACATCCGTGGCACAAGTCCGGTCATGCACTCATGCTGTTTCACCCGCCAGAACCCTCTTCCGCCAGTGTCTCCGCCACTTCCGCTGCAATCCGCCCCGGGGGCGCGTGTTCTTTGTGCCGGTAGAACACTACAAACGGGATGCCCAACAAGCGCAGCAGGGCAAAAAGGCAATGGAACGCCAGCGCCAGATTGGCGCCGCCGTCCACGTTGAGCAATTGCCAGAAAAGCACTTGGAAGGCGGCTTCGCCCATGCCAAACCCGCCCGCCACCCCGAAGGTGTTCAGGAAGACCGCCAGCGGCAAAACGACCAGTGTGGGGACGAGCTCCAGTTCCGCGGGCGCCCCGGTGTGGATGTTGGTGAAGGGGAGTCCTTTGGCCAGAAAGAGGATGGCGGCGCAACCCAGGATCTGCACAATCAACGACAGGCCCAGCATCCCCAGCAGGAGCACCCACTGCCGCCGCAAGCCGGCAAAGGCCACGTAGAGCGCTTCCAGCTTGGCGTGATACGGCGCCCAGTGCAGCAAGCGCCGGCGCAGCGCGCTGCGTTCCAGAGGGGGCGAGACGAGGACGCAGAAGGCCACGAGGCTGCCCGCACAGACAAACAGCAGCGCGCGCGAAAGACGCAGCAACTGCGGGTTGTCGTCCACCTGCCGGCCCGCAAAAAGGCACACCAGCCAGGCGAAAACGAAAAGCGCCAACAGGCCCACGACGCGGTCCAGCACCACGCTCAGCACCGCCAGGCCGCGTCTGCCGCGCCCCGCGTGCCGGGCGACGTAATAGGCTTTCACAAGGTCGCCGCCGTTGGAGAGCGGCATGGCCAAGTCGAAGAAGCTCCCGATCATGGACCAGGAAAAGGCCTGGCCCAAGGTGCCGGGCAACTGCAGCGCGCCCAGGAGCAGGCGATAGCGAAAGGCACAGAGAAAATACTGCGGCAGGACGCACAGGATGGCATACACGATCCAGATCCAGCGGTGCCGCAGCCCGCCCAGGGCCCCCAAGTCCAGCTTGCCAGTGTGGATCAGATAGCCCAGGATTCCGGCAACCAGGGCCAACTGAGGCGCCATCTGCAAGGCGCGTCTGGCCAGCGAAACCGGGCGTCCCGCGCTTGGGGGCGCGTTCAATTCATCAGGGCCGTCCTGGCCCTGGCAGGTATCCATCCTTGCAGCATCTCCTGTTATGCGGGGCGCTCACCGGAAGCACCCCATAAGACCTGCTGTCCCGCATTTTGCCGAATTGCGGCGTCCACAATCCGGCGAAATGTGGAATATGGCTCTTAGCACAATCCAGGAAATTTTACAGCAGCGGTTTAGTTGCACTTGACGCGGTGCAGGGCGAGGCTTAGCTTTTTTCCCGTCAAGAAGTCGGCGCAAGGCAGGCAGCATAGGGGCCCAGCGGGATCCGTGCCGGGGGCATATTGGGTTCACAACCGGACTTGTGCCACGGATGTGGCCGCGCTCCCGATTCATCGGGATTTGGCGCGGCCTCATCCGTGCCAGCCGCGGGTAGCACGGATAAGCCGCCGCGTTGCGGCGCCATATCCGTGGCACAAGCCCGGTGATGCCCCGAGGTTATTTGCCAATTTCAGGCAGGCTTGACTTGTCGCCTGAGCTTGGGTATCGTCTTGGACCGCGGCGCGTGGCGTGCACGCTGGAACGCCGCTACTCTTGAAGCACGAAAACACAAGAGGGAACAGGACAAGAAGGTGAAGCGCGCGGGGTTGCTGCTGCCTGTGGTCCGTTCGCTCGTTGCCAAAGCCGGCGAACTCAAGGCCGCCGGCCGTTTCTCCCACGCTGCGCGCACCGCGGCCGGTTTGTTGCTGCGCGGCCGCTTCAGGGAGTTCAGAGAAAAGCTCTTCAGCCACACGCCCCTGGGGACAATGGGCTCCGCGTGGTCCTTCCCAGTGCCTGGGGAGGCAGAGCGGCGGCGCATGAGCCAGGAAGCGGCCCTGCTGCCGGATCCGCCCCTGATCTCCGTGCTGCTCCCGGTCTACAATTCGCCGGAGCATTGTCTGCGCCGCGCCCTGGACTCAGTATTCGCGCAGATCTATCCGCACTGGGAGTTGTGCATCAGCGACGACTGCTCCACCGCGCGCCATGTCCCCAAGGTCCTGGAGGAGTGTGTGGCGCGGGACAGGCGCATCAAGGTCGTGCAGCGGCCCCGCAACGGCAATATCTCCGCGGCCACCAATTCCGCGCTGGAGCTGGCCACGGGGCAGTACGCCGCGCTGCTCGATCACGATGACGAGCTGGCTGCGCAGGCCCTGCTCCGTGCCGCGCAGGCCATCGTGGCCGACCGCAGCGTGGACATGCTCTACAGCGACGAGGACAAACTGAACCTGGCGGGCGCGCATGTGGACCCGTTCTTCAAGCCCGAGTGGTCGCCGGAGTACTTCCTGTCGTGCATGTACACCTGCCATCTCGGAGTCTACCGCACCGCGCTGCTGCGGGAACTCGGCGGCTTCCGCAGCGAGTACGATTCAGCCCAGGATTACGATCTGGTGCTGCGCCTGATGGCCCGCACCTCGCGGATTCGGCACATCCCGGAGGTGCTCTACCACTGGCGCATTTCTCCGTCCTCGACCGCCTTGAATTACACGGCCAAGCCGCACGCGCACCTGGTCGCGCGGCGGGCGCTGGCCCAGCACCTCCAGGCCGCCGGACAGGCAGGCACGGTGGAGCCGGGGCCGGCGCCCGGGTTCCATCGCGTGCGCCGCCAGATCGCCGGGCGGCCGAAAGTGAGCGTCATCATCGCGACCGCCTGCCGCAGCACGCTTATCCGCGGCGCGCAGAAGCCTTTCATTCTCAACTGCGTGGAGAGCATCCGGAGCAGGAGCACTTATGAGAACCGCGAAATCCTGGTGGTGCATGACAAGGCCCTGCCCGCGGGCCTCGAAAAACAGCTTGCGGAGTGCGGCGCGGCCGGCATCGCCTGCGGCGAGGACCTGAATCTGCCGTGCAGACTCAACTTTGGCGCCGAGCAGGCGGGCGGCTCATTCCTGCTCTTCTTGCACGATGACGTCGAAGCCACCTCGCCGGACTGGATCGAATGCCTCCTGGAATGCCTCCAGGACGACGGCGTGGGCGCGGCGGGCGGGAAGCTGTTCTTCCCCGACGGGCGCTTGCAGCACGTGGGCCTGACCGTGCTGGGCGGCAGCCCGAAGCGTCTCCATCACGGCGCGCCCGGCAATACGCCGGGTTACTTCAACAGCAATATCGTGCAGCGCAACTGCACGGCGGTGAGCGGCGCATGTCTGATGACGCGCGCGGAAATTTTCCGGGCGGCCGGCGAGTTCAGCACCGCGTTTCCCTGGAACTACTACGATGCGGACTTCTGCCTGAAGGCGCTCAAGCGCGGCAAGCGCATAGTCTTCACCCCTTATGCTCAAGCCTGCCATTACGAAGCCGCCAGCAGGCCGGGGCCTGCGCCTTCCGAGATTGCCGAGTTTCAGAGCCGCTGGGCGGGCGCTTGCGAGCACGACCCGTACTGCGTCGCGCAGGCGCAGGTGCTGGAGGTGGTGCGGTGAAGCGGGGAGCGGGGTGCGGGGAGCGGGGTGCGGGGAGCGGGGTGCGGGAACCAATAGCGTTTGACCTGGAAACGCTGGCTGAAGCCACGCGCTACGCGGAATGGATCTACGCCGCAATGAAGCCGCATCTGGGCGGGCGCGTGCTGGAGTTGGGCTGCGGCATCGGGAACCTGACGCCCCTCTTCTTGCGCGAAGGCCGCTCGGTTCTGGCGGTGGACATAGATCTGCGCATGATCCAGGCCCACCAGGCCAACGTGGGGGTGCGGCCAGGGCTGGAGCTGCGCCAAACAGCCATTCAGGATCTGGTGGCGGAACTCGCAGGCAGTTTCGACAGCGTGGTCTCATCAAATGTGCTGGAGCACATACCGGACGGGACAGAGGAGGAGGTCATCAGCGCGACAGGAAAACTGCTGAAGCCCGGCGGCGCATCCGTCCACTGGGTCCCGGCGGTGGCCTGGGCTTACGGCTCACTGGACCGGTCCTTCGGGCATGTGCGGCGTTACAGCAAGGCCAGGTTGGCCCGAGCTTTCGAAGAAGCAGGTTTGCGCGTGGAACGTTGCCGCTACTGGAACAGCCTGGGACTGCTGGGCTGGTGGTGGCAGGGGCGCGTGCGCAAGGCGCAGCACATTTCGCGGCGTGCGGCGCTGCTGTATGACCGCTGCGTTGTGCCCGTGCTCAGCCGCGTTGAGCCCTGGCTGTGGCTGCCGGCTGGCCAGTCGTTGCTTATCGTGGCACGGAAACCCCAAAACTAACAAACGATCAGCCACAGAGGACACAGAGTATAACAGGAACTGGGTGGTTCGCACACCGGATCAATCCAAAATGCAAAATCCCAAAACCTTTCTCTGTGTCCTCTGTGTTCTCTGTGGCAAGAGTTTTTTGTGGCGCCAAAATGAAACCTGAAACTTGAGTGTTGACAAGCGGGCCACGACGGGTATGGTAAGCGCAGGCAGGTGAGGAGTGCGGTAAATCAGAGGAGTGGACTGTTAGCTCCTGGTCCTTCGCTTGGCGGCAGGTTCGAATCCTGATCGGCCAGGCGCCAGCAGCCAACAGCCCAAAACCCGACCCATGCCGAACGAAGCATCGTCAGACCACCGGAAAAGTTGTTGTCTCCGTCTCCAGGATCGCATTGGCTATCTGTTCCGCGACCCCACTCTGCTCGAACGCGCTCTAACACATCCCTCGAGTACGGCGGAGGAAGGTGAGGACAACGAACGGATGGAGTTCCTGGGCGACTCGGTCGTCAACCTGTGCATCGCGCAGGAGCTGTACGAGCGGCACCCGGATTGGACGGAAGGGGACCTGACGCAGGTCAAGTCGGACCTGGTGAGCACCCAGGCGCTGGCGCGGGCCGCGGAACTGCTGGGGCTCCGCGACGTCGGGCGTCTGGGCAAGGGCCTGCCGCGCAGTGAGCCGCTGCCCGCCAGCGTGCGAGCGAACTTGTTCGAGGCCGTTACAGCGGCTGTGTATCTGGACGGCGGCCTGGACGCGGCGTATTCGTTCGTGCTGCGCGTGTTGGGGCCGGAAATGCGCGATCTGGCCGAGAGCGGCGGCGGCCCTAATCCCAAGTCCAGGCTGCAGCATGTCGCCCAACGCAACTGGAGCGTCACGCCGTGTTACTGCGTGGTCAACGCCGTCGGGCCGGACCATGACAAGACCTTCGAGGTGGCTGCGCATCTGGGCAGCCGGCGCTGCGGCGGGTGCGCCCGTATGCCCACTAATGAGACCTGCCTGCAGATGGGCGCCCGCGTGTTTCCTTCGGGCACCGGCCGCACCAAGAAGGAAGCCGAGCAGGCTGCGGCCTTGCGCGCCCTGGAAGTGCTCGAAGCGGAGAGCGCACTTAGCGCCTCGGGAGAGGACGACAGGGAAACGAAAAAGGAATGAATTTTCGATTTTCGATTTTGCTTCTCTTGAGCCGTGCCTGACGCGGCTTTGACTTCAGCGCATGTTGTGCCTCGACTCGAAGCATGAACTTGACCGCTTCCTTGAGACTGGCCCGGGCTTCGGCCAGGGTTTCGCCTTGCGTTATCGCTGAGGGCACTTCGGCGCACTGGGCCACCCACCCGCCATCCTCAGTATCGCGCGTGAAAATCGCAGTGTACTTGTTCATGATGCCTCAGCGCTTCCTTGCCAGCAAAAGTTTCGTGCTCGGCCCTGTCGAGCAAACCCGCCCCAACGCCAGCTCCGGCAGGTACAACGTGGCGCCCATAGCCCCGCCCAGCACTTCCCCCAGGCCCACGTGCCGGCCCAGCTTGTAGGGCAGCTTCACCAGCGACCATGAGGTCTTGAATGCCAGCTTGGCCAGGCCCCGCAGGTCGGTGGGCGAATTCATCAGGAAGAAAATCGGGTGCACGCTGAGCACCTCCAGCCCGCGCGCCGCCAGGGCTTCACTGTAGGCCGCCAGCGTGCGGCGGCGCACGTGGCGGATGCTGCTTTCCACCGCCTGGAGTTTGTCGAAGATGACCGCATGTCCTCCGACTTTCAGCGCGGCCGCGATATTGTCGAGCGCTCCATTCCAGTTCTTTTCTTCAACCAGATGGAACAAGACGTCGAAAGCGGTCGCCAAGTCGCACTGTCCGGCGAGATCGCCGAGAGGCA
>JBEKKG010000430.1:0-6507 GCA_050010835.1 Planctomycetota bacterium | reverse complement strand
CGTGCGTCTTCCCCTCAGCGGTTTAGTTCAACGGGTTCTATCCGCACTGCGCCGAACAAGTCTCTTCCCAACGGCTGCGTCTCTAGACGGCCGCAGTGCGGATAAAACCTATGCGTTAAGCCCTTTGTAGTGAAGTAGTTATGGTTTGCAGGCAAGCGCGGCTTGCTGTAGGCGCTGTGGATTGTGGCGTGAGCTTCGGCCTTTGCCATCCCTATGCTTTCAGCTACAGACGTGAGTTCGCTTGTTGCCTGATCCTCAGGAATGCCAGCGCCGGAAAAATCGCAGGCCGCGATGAACAAGCGGTAGTTCCGCTGGCCAACGGGTGCACCATGCTGCAGGAAATCTCGTGTCTTCCATGAAAGTCTTTGGCGCGGTTCTGAGGGGGGCGACATTGACGGGCGGATGATGACCGGCTGGGCACTGACAGGCGTCTGGTAGGCCTCCGGCGGCGGCGTCCAGAGCGTTGTGGAAGGCGCGATAAGCGCAAAACCATTGGGTTTCGGCTGGCGAACCCAGAACCAGAAGTTTTGCCTGCCCAAAGGCGAAGCATCGGCTTTTAAGTCGAGTTCCCGCGCCAGCCATTTGGCGATGCACGCGGAAACCGGTCGTCTGCCGCTCACGCCTTTGGCCAGAGCGACGCGGATATGGACGCCTTGGCCGCTTTTGGAGAGCCGGATTTCGGCCGCCCCTTTCACAAGTTGGCGTGCACACATGGCTGCACAAATCGCGGCCGTAAGTGAAGCGTAAGACTGTGTGCCATGGCCAATGTCCAAGTCAATGCCCACCCAGTGCACCATTCCTGACCGGTCCCACCCTCCGCAACCCAGCGCCTGCAATTGGGGCGGCATGGGGATATTGAGATTTCTCGCCTCGAAGGTGCGCTCTGCGGTTGCGCAGACTACCATGCCTGGCAGGGGCGACAGCCACCGCCGTGTCCACGGCTCAGTGTGCATGACCGCATCAAGAACGTCAGACAGGCGGAAGGATTGTGTCGGCACCGACGTTGTCTCCCTCTCCAGGCGGCCTTTGCTGGATGAATGAAAAGCGAAGTCGATGAGTGAGAGAATGGGGTGATGGTGAGGGGTGAATTTGCGAATGCCTGGCCGCCAACAGGAAGGCCGGCCTGTAGAAAATCAGTTTTGTTGTGAACTCCCGCTGCCCTGGGCCTGCTGTTCGCGCCGCTGTTTCTCGGCCATGATGCGCAGCCGCTGGGGGAACGAACCACGCAACAGACGGTCGGGGATAGGCGCGCCCGTCCGGCGTGCCCGCAAGAACTCATCCATGTCGCGATGAAACTCACTCATTACGGCTTGGCGTTCGGCGCCGACTTGCGACTCAAGCGCCTGGCAGGCCGCAATGTAATCGTACGTCTGCTTGGCGACCGCGCCGGAATCTGCGGCCGCTTGGGCGGCTGACTTGGTTGACTTGGCAGGCGGCGAACTCGACCCACCGCTGGTCATGAACTTGATCAATCCCCCCATCAATCCCAACACGAACAGTACTTCCATGGCTTAGCACCTCCGCTTAAAATCCCTTGGGTCATTGCCGGCGCCTCTCCCACACGGGACAGGCATTGAGCTCTACCGCAATCGGATCGAACCGCAGGATGGTTTTCTTGTGCTGTGCTTCTGGCGCTGGCGGCGCCATGACTATTATCGGCTGTGGCTGAACCGGCTGCGGCTGACTCGATTCGTGCCGCATCAAACTGCTCAGGCACCATACGACGACACCTCCGATGACACCGCCCGCAAAACACGCTAATAGTTCCATTCTCATCCTCCTCCGGGCTAGCCGCCATGTTTAACGCCGGATGGACTTCGCAAACGACGCATATGATCCTGGCCGCCTATGTGGCTGTCGGAGCGATTATCGCGGGCACACATGCCTGGATGTTGCGGCGCTATCCCGGCAGCGAGTTTCACCGCAAGGCCCTCGGCCTGGGCCTGGCGATGGGGGTCGTGGCCGCGGCACTACAACCCCTCAGTGGCGATTTCAGCGCACGATACGTCGCCAACAATCAAAGAGCCAAATTTGCGGCGCTCGAAGGGCAGTTCAAGACGGAACAGCATGCCCCACTGCGCATCGGCGGTTGGCCAGACACGGATGCGGGCCAAACGCGTTACGCGCTGGAAATACCAGGCGGCCTAAGTTTTCTAGAGTACGGGGATTTCAATGCCGAGGTCACCGGTTTGGACGCTTTCCCAAGGGAGGACCGGCCCGACCCGCGGATCGTGCATCCTGCGTTTCAACTCATGGTTGCGTCCGGAATGCTGCTGCTGGTTGTCATGGTGTGGGCAATCCTGACGGCATGGCGCCGGCGTGGCATTTCCGAATACCCGCCGCTGCTGCTGGCTCTGGCCGGCGTAGCGCCACTCGGCTTCCTGGCTATCGAAGCAGGCTGGGTTGTAACCGAAGTAGGACGCCAACCGTGGGCCATCGCTGGCGTGATGCGGACCTCGGAGGCCGTCACACGGATGCCGAACCTCGTGGTTCCTTTTGCCATTTCGACCATGCTCTATCTGTTGCTGGCCTCGATTGTGATTGCCCTGCTGGTGCGGCAACTCAGAGAAGCTCCACATCGTGCTTTCGACGGGGCGCCGCCACGCCAGGAGCCAGCCAATGTTTAGTCTGGAGAATGCCGTAGCGGCGATCATGTTGCTGGCGCTGATCGTTTACGCGCTGATGGCCGGGGCCGATTTTGGCGGCGGGGTATGGGACCTGTTTGCCCGAGGGCCGCGTGCACAGGCTCAGCGCGAGCTGATCGCAAACACCATCGGTCCAGTCTGGGAAGCCAATCACGTCTGGCTGATCATTGTTGTTGTTTTGCTGTTCACCGGATTCCCAGCCGCTTTTGCCGCAATAATGACTGCTCTGAACATCCCTTTATCTTTGATGCTGCTCGGCATCGTGCTGCGGGGATGTGCGTTCGCCTTTCGCAGCTACGACCTTAAGACTTATCAACGCCAGCGGCAATGGAGCCGTCTGTTCGCCATCTCCAGCATCTACACGCCGGTCATGCTGGGGATCTGCATCGGTGCTTTAGCCTCTGGCCGGATCAGGCTTGTGAACGGCCTGCCGGAAGGCGGTTTTCTTGTGCCCTGGGTGCAGCCATTCCCGTTCGCGGTTGGCGCCTTGACGTTGGCGTTGTTCGCTTTCCTGGCTGCAGTGTATCTGGCTGTCGAGGCGCAGGACCAGGAATTGCGCGAAGACTTCCGGTTGCGCGCTCTGATCGCGGCGGTCCTGGTTGGGGCACTTGCATGGGTATGCTTCTTCCTGGCGAGGACCGAAGCAGCCACAATCTGGGCGGGTTTGGCCACCCGATCATGGTCGCTGCTATTCCACATTGCGACCGGTGCCGCCGCTACAACCGCTATTCTAGCATTGTATTTTCGACGCCATTATCTGGCGCGGACTGCCGCCGTTCTGCAAGCAGGACTTATCCTCATCGGCTGGGGAGTCTCACAGTATCCCTTCCTGGTGGGACCGGACATCACGGTGGCTCAAGCCGCCGCCCCACGAATCACCCTGATCCTGTTGTTGATCGCACTAGGAGCCGGCTCGCTTCTGTTTGTCCCGTCGCTTTACTTCCTCCTGCGAATTTTCAAAGGACCAAACGCATTTGCGATTGTGGAGAGTGGCTTAGAGGCAAGAGCATCGCCAAGGCATGGAGGCGAGCAGCCACCAGCCAGCACGTAGTGTCCGCTGTGTGCGTGCTGTACCACTTACTGGAATCGGTTCGAGAAGTCCGCGGGAGAGATGCGGTCGGAGTCGAGCGTTGCTGGCAGCTTCACGCAGCTGTTGTTCTGCCGGTTCTGAAAGGCTGAGTAGTCTCATTGTGCTCTTGATTGGTTTGCCAAGATGGTTGGCGAGTTCTTTATTGGTGGTGTGGGTTCCGTTAAAACGTCTGTGGTTTTTCAATTTTCCCCTCGTAGCATTCTCCCCCGGAAACACCGGGATCGGAGCGGCACGAAAGCCCCTTATAAGAGGCGTTTGGCCCTCCGCACAGCCCTTTTCACAAGCAACGCGCTTGCCGGGAGGGCTGAAACCATGAGGGGGGGACTATGTTCATCATCAAGACTGAACACAGCAAGTGGACTTGGCGCAAAATTATCAACTGGGCCTTTGTGTCCGCAATATACCTGTGGCGCATCTTCTCGGAAATCTCCACTTTGGAAACCATCGGAGATTTCTGGAATATGACACACCACGCCTTTACCTTAATTGTTCTTTGGTTGACACCAATCATCATAGCGTGGTGTTGGTACCGCCACGTCCGTATGAGTATAGTTGTGCCTGAGATTCAAGCTGTTGGCTTTGTGAATGGTGATGGTACGGCCCACATAAAGCTCAGGGTTTATTTACGCGGCTCAAGGCATATCTGGTGGAGCACCTGGACGTTGAACTACCTCAAGTTACGGGTATTGCTGAATGTGCGCGGGCTTAATCCCTGGACAGCCGAGATGTCCACCTGCCCCATGCAGAAAACTCTCAATGGAGATGCCTTTGTTGACGTTAGAGCACCAATGCCTCTAAGCCGGAGCGACCTTGAGAAGATCAATGCACAGCGGTTTCCGGAGGTTCCCGTTGTAGCGGACGCAGAATTAACCATTGACACCAACTACAAGAGCATCACAGGCAACGAGCTAGGGATTGCGCTTAGGGAGAATTTTCAAGAATGAACTCTGACGAGACTCAGGATGCCGTTGTCGCCTGTTCAGTGAACCCTTCCCACAACGTCATCCGCTACGGCAAGTCTCCGCGCGGAGAGCAGTTCTTCTTCTGCAAGGACTGTGGTAAGCGGTTGGCCGACGCTGACCCGACGCACCGCATGTGGTACGACTTCGAGCGCGTCATTGAAGCCTTGACGTTCTACTACAACGGCCAGAGTTTCGGTAACATCATGCAGACCTTTGATGACCTGCACCGCGAGACTGGGCGGCGTATCACCAAGCCGACAATCTGGCGCTGGGTGTTACAGTACTCGCCCTTTGGCAACGCTTACGCGCGCACCTTGCGGCCCCAGCTTGGCGACACTTGGCTTGCGGACGAAACGGCCTTTTTCATCTTCAAGGAGCAGTGGTGGTTCTGGGACTTGATTGACATAGACACCCGCTTCCTTATCGCCACGCACCTGAGCAGGACGCGCGGCGTGGATAAGGCCACCAAGCTCTTCAAACTGGCAAAGGCGCGCACGGGCATGAAGCCGAAGACCATCAGGACCGACAAGCTGGTGGAGTACATCCCGGCGATCTGGAACGCCTTTGGCATTGTGCGCCACTTGCGCTCACACGGCTTCGATTCTGACGAGAACATCAACCTGCTTGAACGCTTCCACGGGACGGTGAAACAGCGCACCAAGGTCATGCGCCACTTCAAGGTGCCGTGGTGCGCGGAGACCATCATGGAGGGCTTCATCACCCACTACAACTTCCTGCACGAGCACGAGAGCCTGGGCGGGATCACGCCGGCGACGGCAGCCGGAATCGGCGGCGAGGTGGAAAGTTGGGCGGACCTGATACGCCTGGGCCAGGGCTTGCCGATTCCACATTTGAGCATTACAATGCAGAACCCGCCGCGCACGCTGGATGCGCATGGCCAGTTGTTCCTGGACTTTGAAGACTGGATGAGATGATGTAGAATAGACCCCTTCCAAGAAGAGGGGGCGCAATGGCCTGATGTTGAGGATAAGGTTGGGGTCATTCGGCGCATGTTTCAACTTTACACAGACGCTAAACGATACAACCTCATGGTCGAAGAGGTTAAGTCTTTGCGCAAGAGGCTGGCTGACAGCGACAGCCTCCAGCGACAACTACGGGTTGTCAGTAAAGAGCGCGACGAGCTTGCCGCAGAGCTTTTTCAACTCCGGGACCGCATAGCGCGAGAGAGGCGGTAAAATGATTACGATGACAAGGGCCGCAACGGTCGCACTGTTTTTTTGTGTAGCCTGCACGGCTTCTGAACTTCCGAAAGACCTGCCGGAATACAGGGAGTGTCTTGAAATCCCTAACCTTGATTTCTCGTTCTTAGGGACGTTCAAAACGCCCCATAAGATCACGCTGGCACCGGAAGTGAAGAAGCGGTTTATTGATGATATTCGGGGCTTCTACAAGAAGTTAGACGAGGCGCGGCAAAAGGACATCGCCAATGCTATTTTTAAACGCTTGGACACTTCGGACGGAAGCAAGCAGAAGGCGCTGTCTTTACTCTATAAATTTGTGTCTTATCCAGACGAAGTATATCAGGACTGTCAACCAATGCTGCGTATTCTTCTTGATGAGAAGAAGGGGCTTAAAAACACAATCTCAAAGCTTGAGGATGACGAGTTGTGCTACGAGTACTGTGAAATTGCGAAGAAAGTGCTCCCGCAGCTTGTCCGGCTTGGGCGATTAGAGAGCGCGCAACAATAAGTTGAACAAGTTGCTACTATTGTGGCGAAATGGTATAATTCCATTCGCCGTGAAAGCGGTGGGGTTGCAGACTTAAGGCTTCCAATTCTTTATCCGTAAC
>JBEKKG010000429.1:0-6531 GCA_050010835.1 Planctomycetota bacterium | reverse complement strand
GCCAGGAGCAACGCCGCCGCCAGCAACAGCCGGCCGCAAGTCTCCAGCGCGCCAGCCCCAATCCGATTCTTCATTTTACCTCCAGGTCAAAAAACTCAGCCTGCATCGTCTCCAAGTCCAGCATGGCGCAACTCCCCCTGCCGGTCAGGTAGCCGCAGCATTCGCCGGGGTTCAGCTCCAGGGGCCGCGCCGCATCCCTGGGGATGAGCACCCGGGCGTGCGAGTGGCCATAGAAAACGCCGTCGCAGCTCTTGCGGTACTCCGCCGGGATTTCCTCCACTGAATGCGCGCAGCCGAGCTTGCGTCCGCCTATCTCAAAGACGTGCGGCCCGTCCTGAAGCTCAGGAAAAATGTTCCGCAGGCCTTTTTTCTCGCCGTCGTTGTTGCCAAAGATGGCGTACAGCGGCCCTTTGAACTTCACGATCTGCTTCAGCGCAAAGGGCGCCACGAAGTCGCCCAAATGCAGCAGCCCCTCTGCGCCGCGGTCTTGCAGCAAGGCCAAGGCGGCGGCAATGCGGTCCAGCCGGTCGTGAGTATCGGCAATAATACCCAGTTTCTTCATTCTTTCCTATTAAAATGCCACGCGCCGAAAAGTAAAACGCAGATTGGGCAACATTCACCACAGAGACACAGAGACACAGAGAACAGCGGAACTTAGGCTTTTCCAAAATCCAATATCAAAAAGGCTTCTCTGTGCCTCTGTGCCTCTGTGCCTCTGTGCCTCTGTGGTGAATAAAGTGGACTATTCCCCGAATCTGTCTCTGGCAAAACGGGGAAAGTGCGTTAGAGTACCGCGTGGGGAACTTCAGCATAGGAGATTGAAGCATGGGTTTGAAGATAGGTGTGAACGCATGGGTGTGGACCGCGCCGGTCAACACGGAGTCGTTGATGGGGCCGCTGAAGATGGCGGCGAAGTTGGGCTTCGACTGCCTGGAGATACCGGTCGAAGACCCGGGCAATTTTGACGCGCAGAAGGTCAAGGACGCATTGGATGCGGTCGGGCTGCAGGCGGTTGTCTGCGGCGCGTTCGGCCCCTCGCGCGACTTGACCCACGAAGACCCGAAATACCGCAAGGAGAGCCTGGAGTACATCCGCGCCACGCTCAAGCTCGCGGAGAAGTGGGGCTCCAAAGTCCTGGCCGGACCGGCGTACTCGGCCGTCGGCAAACGCCGCCAGGTGACGCCGGAGCAGAAGAAGGTGGAGTGGGACCTCGCGGTCAAGGGCCTGCGGGAAGCGGGCAAGATGGCCAGCGACCACGGCGTGAAAATGGCCCTCGAAACGCTCAACCGCTTCGAGACCGACCTCATCAATACCGCGGAGCAGCTCGTGCACCTGCTTGACGACGTGGACATGAAGTCGGTGGCCGCACACCTCGATACGTTCCACATGCACATTGAGGAGAAGAGCATTTCCGACGCCGTGAAGCTGGTGGGCAAGCGCCTGGCGCACTGCCATGCCTGCGAGAACGATCGCGGCGCTCCAGGCTCAGGCCAGGTCCATTGGAAAGAATGGGCCAAGGCGCTGAGGAAAGTTGACTACGATGGCGCGGTGGTGATCGAGTCCTTCACGCCGGATTGCAAGAGCATTGCCGCTGCAGCGGCCATCTGGCGGCCGTTGGCCAAGACCCAGGATGCGTTGGCCAAGGACGGGCTGAAGTTCCTGAAGAAACTGCTGAAGTAAATTGGTTTTCCGGAAGCCTTGTGGCTTCCGGTGTGTTCGAGAGATTCGGGCCGATTCAGAGGATTAAGGGATGAAAAAGCTTGCGTTGTTGTTTGCGCTGATCTGCGTGTGGGCGTCTCCCCTTTGCGCTGAAGATCAACCCAAAAACGAAATCCCCGCTGCGGGCGCAGACGGCTGGATCACTCTGTTCAACGGAAAGACTTTGGAGGGCTGGGAGGGCCTGCCAGGCTATTGGTCCGTCGTGGACGGCGCGATTCAGTGTTTGGAGACCAAGGAGAACTCCAAGCAGTCCGATCTGATCCTTCTGTGCTCGAAGGACTACCCGGAGAAATTCGCCAACTTCGAACTTCATTACAGTTGGAGATTTGTCACGCCGACTGGAAATTCAGGCGTGCAGATCCGCTCCAAGATTGACAACCCGAAGATGTTTCACGCCGGCGGCTACCAGCCTGACATTGATGCAGATAATAACTATACCGGAATCATTTATGACGAAAGCGGCGTCGCGGGCGGGCGCGGCATCATGAGCAAGCGCGGGGAAAAAACGGTCTGGGATGCCGACAACAAGCGCACCAGCACGCCCTTGGACAAGAACGACGCTGAAATCAAGAAGATTATCTCGCCCATTGGCGAATGGAATGTATGCGTGGTCATCGCTGACGGCAATCACATCACGTACAGCATCAACGGCCAGATCACAACCGACATGACTGATAACAGTCCCAAGGCCTGCAAGAACGGCGTGATTGCTCTTCAGATGCACGGCGGCTACACGATGACGATTCAATTCAAAGACTTCAAGATCAAGATGCTGCCGCCGACTGAGAAGTAGCTATGTCGCGGGCATCCTCAACATTCCGAGCCGCGACCGTAAGGGAGCGGTCGTTTGGCCGCTTGCTTACGCGCGCGGCTCGGATAGCCAGTTATTCCCGCAGAGTTGCACTGTGCCTGCTTCTGTGCGCCTTGGCCGCGGAAGCTGCCGAATCGGGCGCACTGAAGGGCTGCGTCAAGTACAAGGGCGACCCTCCCCCGCCCCAGGTAACAAAGCTCGAAGGCCACCACCGCACCGACTGCCAATGTGAAGAGATCGTCTCCGAGGCGCTTGTCGTTGACAAGGCCACGCGGGGCATCCGTTGGGCCATAGTGCGGATCATGGATGCGGGCCCAGCGGGGACAGACAGCCAATCCCGACCAAGGTCGGGATTGGTGTCCGTCCCCGCGGTCATGGATCAGATCAAGTGTACGTTTGTGCCCCATGTAATCATCGTAACCCCGGGCACGGAGCTCACGGTTCTAAACTCAGACAAGATCCCTCATAACGTCCACACCGTGCCGCTGGACGGCTTGAACACGCCGGTCAACCGCATGATGGCCGCGACCGACGAAAAATTGGTGCTCAAGGGGAGATGCTTGAGCGAACCCGAATTGATCCAGGTGCAGTGCGACATCCACACCTGGATGCGCGCTTACCTCGTCGTCCACGACCCGCGCCGCGCGGCGCTCAGCAACAGCGACGGCACGTTCGAGATCAAAGACCTGCCGGCGGGCAAGCACAAGGTCTCGGTCTTCCAGGAAACGCTGGGCGAACAGAATCTGGAAGTGGAAATCAAGGCGGTGCAGACCACGGATGTGGGGGAAATCGTGTTCAAGGCGAAGTGAGGCTTGAGGCTTGAAAGCTGAAGTAGCGCACGGTGTTCACCTGATGCCTAAATCCTAATGACTAACGCCCGTTTGTTCCTGCGCCAGAATGCGTTGCGCGCTTCTGAACGCCGGGCTGGATTCCGGGACCTGTTTCAAGATGGCAACGGCCTCATCATAATGACGGCGCGACTCTTCCGGCTGCCCGCCGGACTGCTCAAGCCGTGAGAGGCGCAGCAGAATCCAGGCGTAGTCCACGTCATTCCAATGTTGGCGCAAATGTGTGCGGCGGGCCTCCAGAATGTCCTCCAGGGCTTGCCGGCGCAACTCGCTTTGGCGTTCCGGCGGCAGCGCGGGGGAGCAGGATGCCCTGAAGTTTATTTCGGCCCTGCGCGCGTACGCTTCCGACAGTCTTTCCGCGGTGTAGCCGCGATGTTCAGCGCCGCGCGCGTACGTAATCCTGTCTCCCTGGGGCGTGGTCTCAGGCAGCAGAGGCAGGTCCTGCGGGGGAAGTTGCTCCAAGGCCTCGCACGCGCGTGCCAGTTCGCCAATGTTCATCAGCACAGTTGCCAGCGCCGTGCGCAGGGTGAGCCGGTCGCGGAAATTCTGCAAGTCGGGGCACTCCAGGGCGCCCAGATAGTTGGCTACCGTGGCTTGAGCGCTTTGGCGCGCCAGTTCCGGGTTGGGTTCCGGGCCGTTGCGCCAATGGCGCTCGTAGCTCTGCCGGTGCAATTCCGCGGCCACCAAACGCGCCTTGGCCGACAGCGGCTCCGCTTCCGCAGCCGCAAGAATGAGCTGGTCCTCAGCACTGAACAACGCCGCCCGGTCTGCCAGGAGCATGGCCAGGAACAGCGTGTAGAGACAGGCAGCGCCCTGAAGCCACGGCCCGGCTCGCGGGAATCGCCGGCACAAGCCCAGCCCGGCAGCCGCCACGGCGAGAGCCAATCCCGCAGTGGCCAGGTACGCATAGCGGTCCTGCATCCAGTAGGCGAGCGCGACCAAATTGGCGTTCGGCGCCAAGGCGCAGAAGAACCAGAGAATGCCCAACACCGCGAGCCGCCGCTGTTCCTTGCCCGCGGCCCAAAGGATAAAGGCGAAGAAAGCTGCCAGCACCAGCGCGCAACACCACAAGCGCGCGTCGCCCAGAGACACAATAGGCTGCACGCCATAGAAAAAGCTCAGGCCCACTGGCAGCAGAATGTGGGACACGTACTGCGCCACAATCCAGGTGTCCGTCAAGAGCGCTGTCCAAACCGTTCCTCCGGGAGGATCAACCAGCTCCAGTTGATGTCCGCGATACCCGGCCCAAACCGCTCCTGCCGCCAGCAGCACCGGCACTGTCAAGCGCCCGGCCAGACCAACCCACGTCCTGGCGCAAAGCAGAGCGTGTCTTTCCGGCGGGTGTAGGGCGATTCGCCGAATCGCCCCGGCGACTTGGCAAGCCGCCCCACTTGACAGGAACTCCAATGCGAAAAACACCGGCAGGAACCCCAGCGCGCTGGGCTTGCTCAGCAACGCCAGCGCGTAGAGCAGCCACACCAGCGGCCAGCGCCACCTGCGCTGCGGCGCGGCAGTCCAGGCCAGCAGCGCGCCAAAGCAGAAGAGCGCCGCGAGCACGTTCTTGCGCTCGGCAATCCAGCACACCGACTCACAGGCCATAGGCTGCCCCGTCCAGACCAGCGCGACGAACGCGGCTAATCCTAACGGCGCTCCAAGCCGGGTCAGCGCCAGCCAAAGCAGAACTCCAGCCAGGAAGTGATAAAGCCCGCTCATAAGCCGGATCCCGGCGGCCCACTTGAGCGCAGGGCCGCTCGTCGCGCCCGTGGGAGCGCCGGCGTCCCCGCCGGCCTTGAACGTGAAACACTGCTCCGCCTCGGCAGGCTGAGGCCCGAACAACAGATAGTCCAGCCGATATGAAAGCTGGGTCACCGGGAAGAAAGTTTCAAAGCGCAGTCTGAAGTAGTCCGCGCAGTCGCGTTCCACGGCGGGGAGCACGTGTTGTTTGTCATCGTACTCGTAGAAGGGCGTGGAGCGGCACTTGTAGACCATCAAGCCGGTCAAGACCAGCAGGGCGGCCGGCAGGAGCATCGCGTTGACGGCGTTGCTGAAGTCGTACTGGGACCACGGGCGCTTCTTCGGGGCCTCTGTCATGGGCGGCGCTCCCGGCGGCGGATGGGCCATTCGCAGGCTGTTGCCACCCCGAAGAGCAGTACTAGGCCCGCAAAAGAATCGGCAATGATCCCAGACAAATGCCAGCCGTGCTCGCCAATGATGTCTGGCCTCCAGCCGTCCTTCCGTGCCGTTTCAATCTCATCCTCCTCGGCGTACCTTGTGTAGCCGTGCTGATAGAAGATCGTGTCTATCCGTGCCGTCCAAGGCCATCCGTGCCATTCCTGAAAGGCCTGGTCACCGCAGCCCTCCATTGCTGTTGGTCTCACGTTTAGATAAAGCAGCCCGCTTGCCACAAACATCACCACGATGGCCGTGCTAAGGTGGTATTGGAACCAGGGGCGCCTCTTCGGCGCATCGCTCATGCTGGCACTCCCGTCAGCGGGATTCATCCGATCCACTTGAAGAACTCCTTTGCCAGGCCGCCTTTGATAATCCCGATAGAGTGCAGTGAAGCCGTCGGATCAGCTCTGGCAATGGTATCTCCAATCACGTAGGAAGTCTCATCGAGATGCGTAGCTGGAAAATCAGGGTGGTCTTGTGGAAGCACAAAGCTGTTGAACTTCGCGTACTTCTTGGTTGAGATAGCAAGCATATCCTTTGTGGTCTTGTCAATGATCACGCATGGCCTGGGATAGTGCGAATGGCCGAGGGGGAAGGGGTAGCGGACGATTTCGTATTCCACGGTCATTCGAACCAATAGGGGTGATCGAGATACAGATACTGGATATCCGCGGCGCGGTATATGGGCACGCCTTTGCGATAACCAATGGGCTTGGGCACAGGGATGACCTTGACAGCGTTGCCATCCCTGGTGGAAACCGTCACAGGCTCATTGGTCTTGGAGACCATATCCACGACTTCCTTGAGTTTTCCGCGAGGTTGATCAACGAGAATCGGTGCGTTCATAATCCTGTCCTTACTAGAAGTTTGCTTCAGCAAGCGGCTTGCGGAACGCCTCAATCATGCCGAAGAGAGTAAGCGGGGTCTGCGCTGCGCCTTCGATGCCTGCTTCCGTGGCCTTGAACTGCGCTACGATCGGTC